>JAJXWC010000001.1 GCA_021781855.1 Bacillota bacterium
ATGTTTGTATAGCGGTTAGTTTCAATTCCTGGTACACCACCTGACTTGTTAAATCCTCCAAAGGGTGATGCGTTTGCAGCACGTAATAAATATGCTTTGGATATTGATTTTGAAGAGGAACCTCCATTCTTTGAAGTGTCTCCGACACATTTTGCTAAAACGTGGTTGCTTGATTCCAGGGCACCAAAAGTTGAGCCATCTGATAATATCAAGGCACGCTGGGCGCGTTGGGCAAAAATGGCGAAAGGAGAGGCTGAATAATGACTGAAGAAAGAAAAAAATTGGTCGAGTTGAAAAATCTGAATTTGATTTTCAACAAGGGCAAGCGCAATGCTAACAAAGCAATTAACAACGTTTCTTTTGATATCTATGAGGGTGAAACTTTCGGGCTTGTTGGTGAGTCTGGTTCTGGAAAGACGACAATTGGTCGTGCAATTTTGAAGCTTTACGATAAAGATATTGATAGCGGTGAAATTCTTTTTAATGGAAAAGATGTTCGGACGCTGAAAGGGCAAGAATTAAAAGATTTTCGCTCAAGTGCACAAATGATTTTCCAAGACCCGCAGGCGTCTTTAAATGGTAGGATGCGTGTCAAAGATGTAGTTGCTGAAGGAATTGATGTCAATGGACTTGCTAAGAACGCTGATGAGCGTACAGCGCAAGTTGAATCTTTGCTTAAATTGGTAGGATTGAACCATGACCATTTGACTCGTTATCCACATGAATTTTCTGGAGGACAGCGTCAACGTATTGGGATTGCACGTGCACTTGCGGTACGTCCGAAATTTATTGTTGCCGATGAACCAATTTCTGCCTTGGACGTCTCGATTCAGGCACAGGTTGTCAATCTAATGCGTGACATACAGGACAAAGAAGGGCTGACTTATTTGTTTATTGCCCATGATTTGTCAATGGTAAAATATATTTCTGATAGGATTGGTGTAATGCATTGGGGTAAGATTTTGGAAATTGGGACTTCTGAGCAAGTTTATAATCATCCCATCCATCCCTATACAAAGAGTTTGCTAAGTTCAATTCCTTCGCCAGACCCTATTTCTGAACGGCAAAGGACACCGATTGTTTATGACCCAACAGCTGAAACTGATGGTCAAGAACGTGAAATGCGTGAGATTTTGCCGGGACATTTCGTTTTTTCAACAGAAACTGAAGCAGCTGAATACAAAAGAACAGCAACTTTATAACATATTTTAATGAGTTCACTAAAAGTAAACTCATTTTTAATACGAAAATTGCAAACGTTTTTCTAAATTATTTTTGTTTCGTTTAAGTTTTATATCTTAAAATGGTAAAATCTTTTTGAAAGAAGGAATATAAAAATGAATGAAAATATAATTTTAAAAGAAGCGATGTTTGCTTTGAAACATGCAGAAAATGCAGATGAACGCGGGCAAGTTTTGCACGAATTTGCATTACAACTGGCTCAGCCTGAATATACAAAATTAGTAGAGTTAGTGATGCATTAAGCAAAAGCAAATTTTATTCATGAAATCGTAACCATCCATCCAATGGGTGGTTTTTATTGACTCTTCCAGAAATAACTGACTGGACATTGTAATTAGAGGTTGGTCTATAATTTTATGATAAAATAAAAAAATTATGATTTATTCTTGACAAAATAGAAAAATCGAATTATAATAAATTTATAAGAAAGATTCGGATTATTTAATGCGAATTTTTCATAAATGAGCACAAGTGAAAAGTAGTGGATGCGCAGCCACCTTTGTCACTCAAGATTTGAAGTACGTACTCTTAGAAAGCAGGTTTATCAAAATGAAAAAAATGTTGTCGTAGCTTGGAGTTTCTCCGAAAGTCCAAGCTCACAGTGAGCTTTTTGTTCTGTAGAACAAAAGTATTTTAATGGAGAAAAATCATGAAAAATATTAAACTATATGCAATCGGTCTTTTGGGTATCGTCACTGTCAGTGTGTGTGGAACATCTGTATCTGCTGCAACAAGTTCTCCAAAACAAACAATCAGCATTTCCAAAGCACAGAAGGTGGTGTTAAAAAATGGAATTGAGGGAAACGGAGGAGATGCGAAAATTTATGGTACGAGCTCTGGAGCATGGTGGTCAGTAAAGCCTAATGCATTCATTGGATATTATTTTGTTGGTGAAGTGTACGTGACATATAGAAATGCTTCCTATAAACCTGTAACGCTTTATGTGGGAGGAGTCCATACCGCAGGAGGAAGCCTTACTGGAGATGTGTATTTTTCACATCACTCTGGAGGAACGGCACATCTATACGGTAAAGCTGAAGATGTGTTGGGGGATACTTTTTGGACATTAGCAGATGTTCAAACAAACTTTTAATAGAAAGTTTATAGGATGTTTGAAACGGTAATAAAGCGTCATTTGAAAAATAGAGGGATACCACTAGATTGTCTAGAGGTAGAGCATAATATTAACGAAGTAATTTTCATAATTAAAAATGAAAATGAACTTGAATTAGTGAATATTATCATGCTTTTTAGTAGCTTGTTTTCATTCCCTAAAGTTCGATATTCCTATACAGTTGTGGGAAAAGCTAACTCAGATAGAGTTGATTATGTCAGTTTTATAGTGAGTTGTTCGGAATTTGAAAAGCTAAATGAATATTTTGGACAAAAATAAATAAGCAAGTTATAAAAAAGCAAAAATAAGTTCAGCCTGAATATACAAAATTAGTAGAGTTAGTGATGCATTAAGCAAAAGCAAATTTTCATTGAAGCAGACTGTAAAAACGGTCTGTTTTTTGTTATAATTGAGTTCACAGGAGCTGAAGACTGGAAAAAAGATAAATCTTGGAACCTTGCTACGCAAGAACCCAAGATTTCCTATTTTTCAAGTCTTCATTGCGCTCCTGCTCACATCTTGCTATAATTGAGTTCGGCTTTGCTAAAAGAAATGAAGAGAGACAAATCGCTTCGAGAAACGATGTTTCTTACACGATTTTCTATTTTTCGTTCTTTTATTGCGTTTAGCCTCACATTTTGGCATAATAATATGAACTACTCATTTTGAGATGAGTGATGGGCCTAAAAATTGAATGGAATATACAATAATGAATAGAGAAGAAGAAATCAAGAAACGGCGCACGTTTGCGATTATTTCTCACCCGGATGCAGGGAAAACAACGATTACAGAGCAGCTTTTAAAATTTGGTGGTGCCATCCGTGAAGCGGGAACGGTTAAGGCGCGTAAGACGGGAAATTTCGCCAAGTCGGACTGGATGGATATTGAAAAAGAGCGTGGTATTTCGGTCACGTCATCGGTTATGCAGTTTGACTATGCGGGCAAGCGGGTCAATATCTTGGATACACCAGGACACGAGGATTTTTCGGAGGACACTTATCGGACGCTGATGGCGGTAGATGCGGCGGTAATGGTCATTGACAGCGCCAAGGGTATCGAAGCACAGACGAAAAAGCTTTTTCAGGTCGTCAAGCACCGTAATATTCCTGTCTTTACCTTTATCAATAAGCTCGACCGGGATGGACGAGAGCCACTGGACTTGCTCTCCGAGCTGGAGGAGATTTTGGGTATCCAGTCGGTACCGATGAATTGGCCGATTGGAATGGGAAAGAATTTTCAGGGCTTGTATGATATGCGACATCAACGAGTGGAGGTTTATCAGCCTGTAGGAGATGAGCGATTTGTGGATTTTGCTGAGATTGAACATCACCCGTTGGCGCAAAATCCATTTTACGCACAGGCTTTGGAAGATGCTGAGCTTTTGCAGGATGCTGGAAATGAGTTTGATGAGGCGGCAATCATCGCAGGGCAGCTAACACCTGTATTTTTTGGCTCAGCGTTGACGAGTTTTGGGGTGCAGACTTTCCTTGAGACCTTCTTGCAGTATGCGCCAGAGCCGCATGCGCACAAGACAGTAGATGACACGGAAATTGAGCCGTTTAATCCTGATTTTTCAGGTTTTGTTTTCAAAATTCAGGCAAATATGGACCCACGCCATCGTGATAGAATTGCTTTTGTGCGGATTGTCTCGGGTGAATTTGAACGTGGTATGAGCGTAAAATTATTGCGCACGGGAAAAGAAGTGAAACTCTCCAATGTGACACAGTTTATGGCGGAAACCCGCGAAAATGTGGAAAATGCCGTTGCTGGAGACATCATTGGGGTCTATGATACGGGAACTTATCAGGTGGGAGATACACTTGCCAGCCGACTAAAAACGGCTTTTGAACCACTGCCGACCTTTACACCAGAGCTTTTTATGCGGGTACAGGCGAAAAATGTCATGAAGCAGAAGTCTTTTCATAAAGGAATTGAGCAGCTTGTGCAGGAAGGGGCAATTCAGCTTTACACCAACTATACCACGGGTGATATCATGTTGGGTGCCGTCGGCCAGCTTCAATTTGAGGTCTTCAAAGACCGGATGGAGCGTGAGTACAATGCGGAAATCGTGATGACCCCGATGGGTAATAAAACGGTACGTTGGATTAAACCAGAGGATTTGGACGAAAAAATGTCAAGCTCACGGAATATCTTGGCACGCGACCGATTTGACCACCCGCTGTTCTTGTTTGAAAATGACTTTGCGATGCGCTGGTTTAAGGATAAGTATCCAGATGTGGAGTTGATGGAGCAGTTTTCCGTGTAATTGAGAGATAAAGGCATTCTGTCAGTGATGACAGAGCTTTTTTCGTTTATCATGAAAAAATTTTCAAGAAAATAAACGATAATAGGAATTTTCTTTGAAATTGTGATATAATAGATAGGTTACGTCAGGCGTCATTCAAATTTTCGCCTGTAAGAATAAATTAGATGCGCGGAAGCGCAAATTAGAATAATATAGGTGAATTTTTGAAATTTAATGAACTTGGGCTCTCAGAGTCCACTTTGACGACGCTTGCGGCTATCGGATACGAGACACCAACGCCCATTCAGGAGCAAACGATTCAGCTTGCTTTGGCGGGGCATGATGTGATTGGGCAGGCTCAGACAGGAACAGGTAAGACTGCGGCATTTGGGCTTCCCACGATTGAAAAGATTGACGAGCATGGTGGTTTGCAGGCTTTGATTATTGCACCAACACGTGAACTTGCGGTGCAGAATCAAGAGGAACTTTTCCGTTTTGGCAAGGGAAAATCTTTGAAAGTCCGCATTGTTTATGGTGGTTCCAGTATTGAAAAACAGATTAAAGCACTAAAATCAGGTGCACATATTGTGGTCGGAACACCAGGGCGAATTGTTGATTTGATTAAGCGCAAAGCCCTTAATTTGTCAGGACTTACGACCTTGATTCTTGATGAAGCGGACGAAATGCTGAATATGGGCTTTCTTGAAGATATCGAATTTATCATCAATCAAACACCTGAAACACGTCAAACCTTGCTTTTTAGTGCAACAATGCCGAACGATATCAAGAAAATCGGCGTGAAATTTATGAAAAATCCGCAGCACGTTAAGGTAGCATCAAAAGAAATGACGGCGGACAATATTGACCAGTATTTCATCAAGGCAAAAGAGTTTGAGAAGTTTGACATTTTGACGCGCTTGCTTGATGTTGAGCGCCCTGAACTAGCGATTATTTTTGGACGAACAAAACGACGTGTTGATGAGATTACACGTGGACTGAAAATTCGTGGTTATCGTGCAGAAGGTATTCATGGCGACCTTGACCAAGGGAAACGCTTGAGTGTTTTGCGTGATTTTAAGGCGGGGCGTCTGGATATCCTCGTGGCAACGGATGTTGCGGCGCGCGGACTTGATATTTCTGGTGTGACACACGTTTACAACTACGATATCACACAAGACCAGGAAAGTTATGTTCACCGGATTGGACGTACTGGGCGTGCGGGCAAATCTGGCCGTTCAGTGACGTTGGTTTCTTACAACGAAATGGGCTATTTGCGCGCCATTGAAAATTTGACGAAAAAGCCGATGAAAGGCTTGAAACCACCGACAAAGGAAGAAGCTTATCGTGCTTCACTTGGCGTTGCGATGGACGAAGTCAAACGCGATTTGACGAATGATGAACTCGCTGATAAACTGGTCAAATTCGATAAACAAGCGGCTAAGCTTTTGGAAGAATTTGATGCAAAGACACTGGTCGCATTGCTTATACAAGGACGCGTCAAAGACCCTGATACGATGGAAAAAGTCGATATCGCAGCTGAACGTCCATTGCCATTTAATAACGGCGAAGCTGGATTTAAGGGGAAAAAAGGCAAAGGCAGCGGACGTTTTGGCAAAGGACGTGGTGACCGTGATGACCGAGGTCCTAAACGAAATTGGCGTGACCGTGACGATAATAATCGTGGAGGTTATCGCGGCAAGCGTGATGACCGTCGTGATGAACACAAATCTGATAATAAAAAACCGCGCCCACGCACAGGAGCTGAGAAAAAAGCTGGCTTCGTAATGCGTAATCGTGGAGATAAATAAAGTGGAGCTTATTTAGTGGGAGTTAAAACTCCCACTAAATTTTTGAGTATCCGTTCGCTTTTGTCTTTCACTATGCAGATAGCGCTATTTATCTCGACCTTTAGACGAGATGTTAGCAGATGCTGTTGGAATAAAATAATAGCTCTGAAAAGGGCTTTTTTGGTACAGAAATATGCTGTAAGGAAGGCTTGTAAATAATGTCTACTCGGGAGAGAATTTTCCGTAAGTCTGGTCGCATGGACTTCTAGTCAACAGCTTAGAATAGAATAAGGTGCTCGTCTTTTGCAACATGAAGTATGTAAACATGCAGTACTGAGATAAAAGTGAAAAATCTTACGGATTTTTGGTATAATCTAGGTATGGAAAATAACAAATTTAAATCAGGTTTTGTGGCGATTTTAGGACGTCCGAATGTGGGAAAATCAACTTTTCTCAATCATGTTATGGGGCAGAAAATTGCTATCATGAGCGATAAGCCACAGACGACACGCAATAAAATTCAGGGAATTTATACAACGGAGAACGAACAAATTGTTTTCATTGATACACCTGGAATTCATAAGCCGCACAATGCTTTAGGAGACTTCATGGTGCAATCCGCTTACTCAACTCTGCGTGAGTGTGATGTGGTGCTTTTTATGGTGGCAGCAGATGAGCCGCGTTCAACTGGCGAAAATATGATTATTGAACGGCTGAAGCAGGCAGAAGTTCCAGTCATTTTGGTTGTGAACAAGATTGACAAAATCCATCCAGACAAGCTGTTTGAAATTATTACGGATTACAGTTCACAAATGGAATTTTCAGAAGTCGTACCTATTTCTGCGTTGGCGGGGAATAATACAGAAACGTTGCTTACTACTTTGTCGGATAAACTGGCAGTTGGACCGCAATATTTTCCTGAGGACCAAATCACAGACCATCCTGAACGCTGGCTGGTTTCGGAGATGATTCGTGAGAAAATCTTACTTTTGACGCGCGAAGAAGTGCCGCATTCTATTGCTGTGGTGACTGATAAAATGACGCGTGAGGAAGAAACAGGGAAAATTCACATCATGGCAACCATTATTGTAGAACGTAAGTCACAAAAAGGGATTATTTTGGGCAAAGGTGGCGCAATGATTAAGAAAATTGGGCAACTTGCCCGCCGTGATATCGAGCTGATGTTGGGGGATAAGGTTTATCTGGAAACGTGGGTAAAAGTCAAGAATGACTGGCGTGATAGAAAAATGGACCTTGCTGACTTTGGCTATAAGAAAGATGATTATATGTAAAAGTGAGCGCTGAAAGGAGAGAATGTGCCAGAATTACCCGAAGTTGAAAATGTGCGAAAAAGTCTTACTGATTTAGTGGCTGGGCGCAAAATTTTGGAGCTTTCGGCAGCCTATCCGCGCATGGTGCTGACTGGATTTGACCAGGCAAAAGCTACACTTGAAGGACAGACGATTCGTGGTATTTCACGACGAGGGAAGTATTTGATTTTTGAATTTGATGCGTTTGTACTAATTTCGCATTTGCGGATGGAGGGGAAATATCGGCTTGAAGCCTTAGATTTTGTAGCGGGTAAGCATGACCACCTTTTTGTCAAATTTTCTGACGGTGTACTGGTTTACCAAGATGTTCGGAAATTTGGTACTTGGGAAATTTTACGTCGTGAAGAAACTGCCAAATATTTTGAAAATAAAAAAATTGGTCCAGAACCGACAGCTTCAACATTTGACGAAGCAATTTTTTCTGAGAAATTGGGTCAGTCAAAAAAGAAAATTAAACCGTATTTGCTCGACCAATCCCTTGTCGCAGGGCTTGGAAATATTTATGCTGACGAAGTGCTTTGGCAAGCAAAAATTCATCCCGAGAGGATAGCTTCGGATTTGACCGAGCCATCAAAAAAACTTCTGCATGACAGTATCATTGAGATTCTACAAAAGGCCATCAAACTTGGTGGTTCAAGTATTCGAACTTACCAAAATGCGTTGGGAAAATCAGGAACAATGCAAGAAGAACTCAAAGTTTACGGTAAAACAGGTCAAAACTGTTCGCGCTGTGCTACAAAGATTGTCAAGATAAAGGTTGCAGGACGCGGAACTCATTTTTGTCCAAATTGCCAACATCTGTGAAAGAATATATTCGGTAGAGCTGAAAATTCTTTGTCCAACTTGCAATGCTAGCCAAAGATAATCTGTACTTAGGATGAAGCGGGAGCTAAATTCGGAGCTCTTTCGGTTTTAGGATTTCAGAACGAATGGATATCTGCGGTAGAGACGGGAATTTGGTATATGCTACTGAGCTAAAAGATGAAACAAGCAACTCAAAAAATGAGGCAGAGACTTGTTTAGTAGGAGTTTCAACTCTCACTAAATTTAGGGGAGAACCTCTATATGAAAAAACCAAGCGACCTGTAAGCGACAAAGCCACAAGAGTATGCTTAACATCTTTGAATATGAAGTTACCCTGCCCCTCTATGCTATCCATTTGCTCCACGAAAGCAAAACGCTCATCTTTCGTAGCAGAAAAGCTACTGAGATAAAAAAATTCTGTGACAAAGCGCATAGAAAAACGTATATAATAGCAGGAGGAAAAGTTTTAGGGGCTTAAAAATTCCCCTAGAAAATGCTATAATTAACTATAAAAGAAAACGGAGACGAAATTTGGCAACAAAGAAAAAAACGAATTTTGATGATATTACCAAAAAATATGGAGCTGAGCGCGATAAAGCCTTGCAGGATGCGCTTGCTTTAATTGAAAAAGACTTTGGTAAAGGCTCACTGATGCGCCTTGGTGAAGCTGCAAATCAGAAGGTACAGGTGATGAGCTCAGGCTCTTTGGCGCTTGACATTGCATTGGGCGCTGGCGGTTATCCTAAGGGACGAATTGTCGAAATCTATGGACCAGAATCTTCTGGTAAGACAACTGTCGCATTGCATGCCGTTGCAGCAACACAAGCAGCAGGTGGAATTTGCGCATATATTGATGCGGAAAACGCACTTGACCCAGAATATGCAAAAGCACTCGGTGTCAATATTGATGAGCTTTTGCTGTCGCAGCCTGATTATGGTGAACAAGGACTGCAAATCGCTGAAAAATTGATTCAGTCAGGTGCAGTTGATTTGGTAGTTATTGATTCAGTTGCGGCTTTAGTGCCTAAGGCAGAAATTGATGGTGAAATTGGTGATAGTTCAGTTGGTTTGCAGGCACGTATGATGTCACAAGCCATGCGTAAACTTGCAGGACACATTAACAAAACCAAAACGACAGCTATTTTTATCAACCAGTTGCGTGAGAAAGTAGGAGTCATGTTTGGCTCACCTGAGACAACACCTGGTGGACGTGCTCTGAAATTTTATGCATCTGTTCGGCTTGATGTTCGCGGCTCAGTGAAAATCGAAGAAGGCTCAGGCGACAACAAAACGCAAATTGGTAAAGAAACGAAAATCAAAGTTGTTAAAAATAAGGTTGCGCCACCGTTTAAAGTTGCTCTTGTAGATATCATGTTTGGCGAGGGGATTTCGAAAACAGGCGAATTATTGAAAATCGCTGTTGATGAAGGACTCATAAAAAAATCAGGTGCATGGTTTGCTTATAATGATGAAAAAATCGGCCAAGGTGCTGAAAAAGCCAAAGCTTATTTGGCAGAACACCCAGAAGTTTTCAACGAAATAGACAAAAAGATTCGTGAAGCGCATGGTTTAGCTTTGACTGAAGAAACTTCAGAAACGGTAGAAGAAGTTGCAACGAAGGCTAAAAAAACACCAGCAAGAAAAACAGCAAAAAAAGAAGAAGTTGAAACGCTTGAACTTGAGCCAGAAACAGAAGAAATTGAACTTGACTTAGAAGATTAATGAGGCATGCTGATTCAGTAGCAGATGAAACTCCTACTGAATTTAGGATACAATCTTATGGTCTAAACGTCCGTTTTTGAAGCGATTGACCTTAGAGGAGTTGGATGAGATTTGAGCTTTGAAAGTGTTTTGGAATCGCAGTGGACACCAATAGTATAGCGTGATAATCTATCTATTAGGCGAGAATTCTAGTATAGACGATTGAGATAAAAATGTAGAAAATTTATTTTTCTACATTTTTTATATTATGATGGCTTAGTCGTTTTAATAGATTATTTTATCCCGGCAGTATGTAAATAGCAAGAATTTGTTAGGTTAAATTTACAGCGTGGAATGTTGCGAATATTCTCTGCTATTGAGCTGTTTTCATAAGATAATCCTAATTTTTTAGAAAATAATAATCAAATGCTTGCATAATTGTTTCAAAAGCAATATAATAGTTGCATATTTGAATGTTTAAATATTAGTATGTCAACAGGACCTAACTACTTTAGTGGCGTAAGTATCGATAGTTTGAGACAAGAATGTGATGTTGAGGCTGTGGATAAAGAGAGCGAAATCTGCGTCTTTCAGAGTGCGAAGTGTAAAGATAACAGGTATTGTTGAGATAAATTCAAAAAGAGAAAGGGGTCCCTTTCTCTTGACCTTCTAGGTCAAGAGAAACAATCCAAACATTCTTTCTCAAACAAAAGGGGAAATTCATGATTATAAAGGCTAAAAATACGAAAATAACGCATTTTCGTACCTGGAAATCAGGGAAACATTGGATATATGCAGCATCCGCGCTTACAGCTTTAATACTAGGCGGGCTTGGTGCCCAAAGTGTTCTTGCTGATACGGCGACAGCAGTTCAAACTGGGACAAACAATTCTTTGGGAGCTGCAGTGGATTCTACATCTGCTGCTGTAAGCCAAACTGCACCGACTGTTCCTATTATTACAACAACGAATACTACGTTGGTTCAAGGGACAGACTGGTCTCCCGTTTCTAATTTTTCTACAGCAACTGATAGTGAAGGACAAAATGTTGCCTTCACTCAACTTGTGGTAACAGGAGCGGTTGATACAAATACGGCAGGAACCTACATGGTTCAGTACAGCTACACTGACCCAGTAACGAATCTAACGGCTTTGTCAACTGCAACGGTTACAGTTCTAGCTGCAGAAAACTCATTATCATCGGATTCGACTGAAAATACTGCAACAAATACAGAAGCTACGACTGCTACATCCACAGCTCCAGCAATTTCATCTGATGTGAATAATGCAAGCACAGGTTCTAGCACATCATCAAATACTGCAACACCAAACTCAAGTGATACAACTTCTGTAATAACAAATTCTTCCTCTGAAACAGTAGCCTCTCAGGAAAATACAGCTAGCACTTCATCCACGAACTCTCCAATTTCATCAGATGGTTTTACCGAGCAACTCCAAAATGAAATTTCCAATGGACAAACTGCTATTGCTAATTATCAAACAACCGCTGCACAGGAAAATCAAATCGCCCAGTCAGACCAAGCGCTTGTGGATAGCGCTCAAGCCGATGAAACGCTCAATCCAGCTAATAAAACTAAAGATGATGCTATTATTGCTACTGAAAGTACAGCAGCAAATAGTGCATTAGCACTTGCACAGGCGGCAGCAACAGCCGCTAATAATTATGTCATTGACCCAAACGTTTCAAATTTTGCAGATTTACAAACAGCACTTGCGGCAGCACCTACTGACGGTACAAGTTATGTGATTAATATTGAGAATAATATCACAGCAACAACGGCACTAGATGTTGCAACTGGAACAAATGTGACTATTCAAGCTGATTCGAGTTTGAGTAGTCCAGTAACTTTAATTGACCCCAATGGTATAACAGTAGAAGGGGCATTGACACTTGGCAATAATTTGATTGTAGATGGGACAGGTGATGCTAGTCAAACACCTGGTATTACGGTTACAGGAACCTTAAATCTTACTGGAGCTGTGATTCAAAATTATACTGGCTACTGGGGCGGTGGTATTTTTGTAGATGGCGGAACATTCAATCTTACGAGTGGTACGATTTCAAACAACTCTGGTGTTTATGGCGGCGGCGTTTTGAATTATCTGGGAACAGTCAATATGTCTGGGGGGACAATATCAAATAATAGTGCTGCTTATTATGGCGGCGGAATTTTGGATTGGTCTGGAACGGTTAATCTGACAGGAGGAAATATTACCGATAATACAACACCTTGGTGGGGCGGCGGAATTTATCTGTTGCAGGGCGCTACGCTTACTCAAAGTGGAGGAAGTATCAACAACAATATCGCAAATAATAATGGCGGCGGTCTTTATGTGGACAGCACAAGTACGGCTACCCTCACCTCTGGAACGATAGATAATAATACAGCTTTGAGCTACAACTCGGACAATACTGTAAACGGCTCTGTTAATACAACAGGTGGTGGCGTTTATAATGCGGGAACATTCACATTGACAGATGGTGAAATCAATGGGAATACATCACTTAATGGCGGTGGTATTGATGTTGAGGGAACTTTTACCATGTCCGGTGGTTCGGTCAGTAATAATAGTGCGCTACAAGCTGTGGGGTCAATTAGTGGAATAGGCGGCGGTCTTTTAATCAATACTGATGACGCCACACTTAACGCAGGAACGATTTCAGGGAATACGGCTGGCAATGTGGGCGGCGGGATTTATCTAGCTGATAATAAAAGTCTTTACCTTACGAATGTTTTAGATGATAATAATACGGCAACAAATGGCGGTGGAATTTGGGAATGCCCGTTGGGACATGTTTATGAGTATGTAACAGATGGTGCCGCGATTTACGGAAATACAGCAGCTGCGGGGTCCATGGCTTATTTAGAGCCTGCAACTCAAGGACAATCAGCGACCATAGATATAAGTAATGGAACTTTGGGTGGGGGGAGCCAAACTGTCGCATTGAATAATTCAGATGGGACAACGACGGCTATTTCACTTCCGACAGAACTCACAAATACAAGTGCGACAGATTCATTGAACCTTTCAAATAATTTAGATTCAACGAGTACTAGTTTAGCCGTTTCATTGGGGACATTGGTTATTTCAAATAATAATGCCATAGGTGGTGGAGGCATTGCTACCAATGGATTAGTCGTCATCGGGAACCCTGATACGACAAATGTGACAATCACAAAAACATGGAATTTGCCCACAGGGGAATCAATTCCTAGTTCAGTTACTTTCAATCTGTTAGCAACACCAACAAATGGAGGAGCAACTGTTACACTTGAGCAGGTAACATTATCTGCTGCTGATAATTGGACGGAAACGATAACAGGACTGCCAAGTGGTACCTATACCTATTCTTTTTCCGAAACAGGTAGTACTTATGATGCGTCTAGTAGCGAAAGCACAACAAGTACAACAGCTACGGAAAATTATCCTTCAAGCCTAGTACAAGCAACAGGTGTATCTGAAAGCGCTGGGAGTTATTATAGCCGGACCATCACACTTATAGGAGGAAATACGGCAGCAACTTATGAACTCTATGGAGTTGATGGACTTGGAATAAATGAAGATTTGGGTGCCGTAACCCTTTCTCCAGATGGTAACGGAAATCTAACTTATACATGGAGTCTTACCGCAGGAGATAACTCTACTAATCAGGAACAGAAAGTTTTAGGGCTCAGCGGCACTTATACAGATTTCACACTTCAAGACGCTTCATCTAACGTTATTGCAAATACGGTAATGGCAGATACTGTTAGTGGTACTCAAACAAGCATTATGCAGTCAGGGGTTTCTGCAGCGACTTCATACGAACTTTTTGGAACAGATAGTTCAGGAAATCTAGTAGATTTAGGCGCCGTTACACTACAGCCAGATGGTAGTGGCAATATTATTTACAGTTGGTTGAGTACTAATACGGATGCTCAAAGTATGGCTGTATCTTCTGGAAATTATTCGGATTTAGCGCTTTATACAGTTGTACCTGGTGCAAGTTATTCTGATACAACGACAAATATGAACTTTAATGTCACAAATACTGATGACCTCCAGCAAATTAAAATTACAAAAAACTGGGATTTGCCGGCAGGTGAAGCAATCCCGAACTCTGCAAACTTCAGCTTATATGGAGTAGCAGCTGATGGAACAGAAACGAAAATTCAGGATTTGACACTGACTTCGGCAGAAAACTGGACGACTACCATAAGCGGTTTACCCCTGAATCTTTATAATCACTATACTTTGGTTGAAAATCAAACGGGAACAGACTATGATGTTGTCATTTCAGAAAATCAGGATACAACCGATGCGAACCAGATTGATTTCACGGCAACGAACAAAGATGATGAACAGAGTATTGAGATTACCAAAACATGGGATTTGCCAGAAGGTTATATGGCTCCGACTTCGGCGAACTTCACAGTTTACGGGGTGGCAGATGATGGAACGAAGACAAAGATAGAAGATGTAACTTTGACAGCCAACGAAAACTGGACAACGACAATTACAGGACTTCCTCTTTATCTTTATAATCACTATACTTTGGTTGAAAATCAGACAGGAACAAGTTACGATGTGACAATTTCAGAAAGTCAAGATACAACAAATGCTAATCAGATGGATTTTGGAGTGGTGAATACTTTAGAAGTAACACCTCCAACAACACCTCCAATTTCCCCAGAGCCTCCCATTTCTCCAACTACACCACAACCGCCAGTATCGGGGCATCCAGTAACACCGACTTTACCAGTAAATCCAGTAAGTCCAGTAACACCACCAACACGGCCAACATCGCCAGTAATGCCGGTATCGCCGAAGACACCTACACCTACACCTACAGAAACTGTAAAACCAACAGTAATTGGGACTAAGGTAGTTCCTTCTGTAAATAACGTACCTATTGTTGAAGCGAATGTTTTGCCTAAAACAGGCGCAGCTGAAGAGTCTTGGTTTGCCAAGCTGCTGGGAGTGCTTAGTTTGGTTTTGTCAGCTCTGATACTTGGAACACGACGGAAAAAAAGAAATTGAAGTGATACTTCATCAGTAGAGGATTCTTTCTGCCCTACTGATGTTAGGGAACACACCCTCTCCGAGAAGTCTAGTCGCTGAAGCGACTGGCCTTACGGCAGTAGAACGAAAGCAGGCACTTGCTAGGTTAAATAATTTTTGAAAGCAATTTCTAAATAATGATAATAATTTAATGAGGCGGAGACTTATTCAGTGGAAGTTTCACTCCCACTGAAGTCAGTTGAGCAAAACTCGAAGATTGCCATTTCGCCTTAGCGCTTTTTTAGCACTTTGCGATTGCGACTAACGAACTTGTTCGTGTAGCGAGCATCTAGCTTAACAGTGCGGTGTACTGTTAAGCTGTAGATAAAGAGAGCAAAGCTCAGTAGCAAAGCTGCGAAGAACGTCGTCTGTGAGACGGAAGGATTAGCATGCACTGGTAAGATAAAAACCGAATAATCTAGTGATTGTTCGGTTTTTAGTTTGTATTTTGTCTGAAACTATTGGCTTAATCTAGCAAGTACTACCCTGTAGTTTCATTGCTACACAAGACTAGCGCTTTTAACAGTACACTGTACTGTTAAGTTGTTAAGCCGTTTATCTTCGTTGAGATATTGAAGTAATTATTTTAAGGTTGCTTTCCTGAATTTTGCTGTAATTCCAAAGGCAACAATCCAAATCAGAGAACCAATCGCAGGAATGTAAGTATCGGAAAAGAAGAAAAGCGAGATGAAAATTAAGCTGAAGGCAAGAATGGTCAGCGGGACAAGCCCTTTTGCCCAAGGAGTGACAAAACCGTTAATGTCAAAGTCTTTTGATTTGCGGAATTTTAGATAAGTAATCAATGTGATGATGTAAACAACTAAGAATAAATTGGTCGCAACACTAGTGATAAAAACAAAACCGTTTGAAACGCCGGGAATCATTGAAACAAATGGAGTGAGAAAAATCAGGAGCGCTGTAAAAAGTAAAGCATTGAGTGGGATTCCATTTCGTGAGAGTTTGGTAAATGGGGTCAAAAGTTTGTCACCGTTTAATTTTGAAAGGGAATAAAGATTGCGTGTTGTGGAAAATAGGCAGGAATTCAAAGCGGAAGCAGCAGAGGTCAAAACAACAAAATTAATCAGTGCTGCAGCCCATTTGACGCCTATGAGCTGGAAAATCATGACGAAAGGTGATTTGTCAGCGGGAATATCTTGCCAATGATAAATACTCATAATTGCGAGTAAAGCTCCGATATAAAAGAGAAGAACACGTAAGGGAATCTGATTAATCGCTTTTTTTAAGGTTGGGCGCGGATTTTCTGTTTCTGCAGCGGTCATACCGATAAATTCCATTGCAACAAATGCAAACATGACCATTTGAAAACTTTCAAAAAAGCGAGAGATACCATGTGGGAAAAGTTGGAAACCAGACGTGATATTGCTCAGACTGACATTGGCATCAGCGGTGTGATAATGTGTGAAAAGTAAAATGATAGCAGTCAAAATCATACCAACAATCGCAACAACTTTAATCATGCCAAACCAAAATTCTGTTTCGCCGAAAAATTTGGCATTTAATGTGTTGAGACCAGTCAATAAAAGCAGAACGATGATTTCGGTAAGCCAAAGGGGGACAGAAGGAAGCCAAAAATTAATATAGGTTCCAATCGCTGTGAGCTCTGCCATTGCCATAAAAACAACGACAAGCCAATAAGTCCAGGAAACGAAATAACCAGTCTTATCGCCTAAATAACGGCTGACAAAGTTCAAAAAGGAATGTTGTGACGGGTCAACGTAAAGCATTTCACCGATGGTCCGCAAAAGTACAAACATAAGGGCACCAATGATGAGGTAAACGAAAACAATCGTAGGACCTGTCAGACTAATAGATTTGCCAGCACCAAGAAAAAGTCCTGTTCCAATGGTTCCTGCTATGGCGATGAGTTGGACATGGCGATTTTTTAAACCGCGCTGTGTATTGTTTTCATTATTTTTCATGATGTTTTTATTATACACCTTTCAGTCTGGATTTGTTTTTTGATGATGGTAAACATCCTCGGCAAAGTGGGCAGTCCTGTTTCAACGAAGGGGTCACTTCAAATTTTCTTGAACCGAGAAAAAAGTCCGAAAACGATTGTCCAAAGGACGGCACCAAGTGCTGGATAAAGTGTGCTGTTATTGAAGAAAAGAGAGATGAAAACAATTCCAAAAATGAGAAAGACAAATGGAACAAGCAGATTTGCTTTTGGCGTGAGGAATCCTTCGGCATCAAAATCCCCTGATTTGCGGTATTTGTAGAAGGTGAAAAGTTGAATGAAATAGACGATTAAAAATAGGTTAGTAGTACAACTTGCCGCAAAGTCAAAGGCATTTTGGATTTGCGGAATGAGAGTTAAAATGGGAGCAAAGAGCGTGAGGCCTGTTGCGAGATAGAGGGCATTTAACGGAATACCATTACGTGAAATTTTTGTGAATGGTGTTAGACCACCTCTGTCATGCTGTTGAGCGAGAGAAAATAGATTGCGCGTGGCTGAAAAAAGGGAGCTATTCAGTGCTGAACCTGCAGAAGTGAGGACGACAAAATTGACTAATGCTGCAGCCCATTTGATACCAATGAGTTGAAAAGCCATAACAAATGGCGATTTGTCGGCGGGAATATCTTGCCAGTGGAAAATTGCCATAATCGCAAGAAGGGCGCCGATGTAGAAAATGAGAATACGTACAGGAATTTGATTGATGGCTTTGGGTAGAGTTTTCTTGGGATTGACAGTTTCTGCGGCGGTCATTCCGATGAATTCCATAGAAGTGAAAGCGAACATGACCATTTGCAATGCGCCGATAAAGTTCCAGCCACCTTTGGGGAAAAACTGAAAACCATTAAAAATATTGGCTAAAGAGACTGTTCCGTGAACGGTTTGACTATGAATAGTTGTTGTATAACTGAAATGACTAAAAATTAAAATGATTGCGGTTATTATCATTCCAAGAATGGCTGCGACTTTGATGATTGCAAACCAAAATTCTGTTTCACCGAAAAAGCGGGCATTGAGTGTATTCAAACCGAAAAGCAGTGCAAGTGCGATAATTTCAATGAGCCAAAGCGGAACTGAGGGAAGCCAGAATTGGATATAGGTGCCAATCGCGGTAAGCTCTGAGATACAGACAAAAACGAGAACAAGCCAATAAGACCATTGAGAGAAATAACCGGTTCGCTGGCCGACATATTTGGTGACGAAGTTTAAAAAACTGTGCTGAGTTGGGTCATGATAGAGCATTTCTCCAATTGTTCGCAAAAAAATAAACATGGCAATACCGATGATGATATAAGCCAAAATAATGGAGGGACCAGTCATGCTGATGGTTTTTCCCGCACCGAGAAAGAGCCCCGTTCCAATTGTTCCTGCAATCGCAATGAGCTGAATATGGCGATTTTGCAAGCCTCTTTGATGCTCGTACGCCTGTTTCTCTACATTGTCTTTCATGTGTTTGTTCTCCCTTAAAAAATTTCATTATCTTGAAGTGGCTACTGCATTGGTAGGAATTTATACCCTATCAATGTTAGATGACCTGACATCAAAGGTGTCAGGTCAACTCTGATTGAGAAATCCAGCATGCAACAGTCAAGTTAAAATATCTGATAATTCACAAAAATATAAATAGAATTATAACATTTTATATTTTTAGTTTCAAGTAAGAACAAGCTATAAAATGATAGAAGGTCAGTTTTCCCAAAAACTAGGAATTTTGATATAATATAGGGGTATGTTAATCATTGATGAAAAATTATTGGAAATAGATGATTCGATTGATGCACTAGTTGCAGAATTCATGAAATTTCCAGAAGTTACGGCTTACTTGCAGGCACGTTCGGCTTTCGAAAATGATGAGGGTTTGCAAAAAAAGATTTTTGATAACGCTGTCAAAAGTGAATATGCAGCTTATCGTCCTGAGATTCGACAAATGCAGCGTGAAATCAATCTTGACGAGAAAGTTTATGCTTTGCGTTTGGCGGAAAATGATGTTCAGCTTTTGCTGTCAGATTTGACGAAAAGACTTGCTGGCAGCATCTCTGAAAATATTTATGTTGATGAAAATTTACCACTGAAGAAAGGAGGAAGTCGTCATGACCGACATCATCGAAATGACTGAAAAAACGGAAATTCGTCCACTCGTTGTGCCTGGACGGCTACCTGTTTATGTTTATTGTACGTCCTACAAAGGCACACGGCAACTGACACGCTACGGCGATGTGGGTTATAGTAGCCAAAAATCGCATTTTACTCTGCTTTATGTGGACGAAGAAAAACTTGATGAGACTTTGGCACAGCTTAATGGCTTAAAATTTGTGAAAAAGGTGCGTGTAGGACATCTAAAGAGTTTAAGCTCAAATTTTTCTGAGGCGTTTGCTCAGACCAATTTGGAAGTTAAACAAGAAATGGGACTTTGATGATTTTGTCAAAGATAAAAACTGCCTTTTAGGCAGTTTTTTCGATTTCAATAAGATAATTTTGAAGAAGTTTGTGTTCGCAAGCATTAATTTGTAAGGCTTCTGTCTTGGTCAAGACGAAACTTGCGGGGCATTGTTTAAAATGATTTTCATAGAAGTCTTGAAGAACATTTTTGAGTTCGCTTTTACTGAATTCATGAAAGATTTTAAAGTCTGAAATGGAGAGACCAATTTTTTGGAGGATTTGCTGGCGAATGAGATTGTTGTAGGTGAGAAGCTGGTCAGCTGAAAGTGTGTCCTGTAAATTTAAGAGAAAACGGCGACCGTATTTTCTGCCGTACAAATTAATTGTCAGATAATCTAAAGAGATTTTTTGCAATCGGTCAAAAACGGCATTCAGATGTTCAACGTTTCTCGGTAAGCCTGCAGCATCTCGGAAGCGCTTGGCTGTCGCCAAATTGACAATCGGGTATAAATGCCAGTCATTCTTGTCAAAGCTTTCCAGATGGTCTAAAATTGGGGTAAAATAGTAATGTATTTCAAGCATAAAATCCTTTCGCTCGACTTTCTAAATACTGTTTGACTTCTAAAAGATATTTTTGAAAGTCATCTCCATTGCGCCACACTGCCTACTTTTGCTCCACACTCAAAGCACTGCTTTGAAATTGCGAATAAGGGAAACGAAGTTCGAATTGCAATCGACTAAAGTCACAAGGCGAAATAGCAAAAAAGTACAAGACAGTATAACAGCAGCTCGGCTACTAAATCTGTTTGTAGATTTGGAGCCGAACGAGTATAATAATTATCACAACAACAATCTTATCAGAAATGTGAAATGAAACAAAATAATATACAAACAGCTTTTGACCGTCTTGTCAAATCCTTAGCGCTTTAGGTGCCGTAAGCAATCCAAAAAACGGACAACTTTGGATTTCGAAAAACGGTATTCAATGTTGTTCTTTTCTAAAAATTCAAAAAAATCTTTTTTACCTTGCAAATTGTCCTCAACTTCAAGTTCAAGCTCATAATCGGTATGCCCAAGATAGTCATTTTTATCCAATGCGCAAAGACCAATCGCTAATTTTTGTTCATAACGAATGGTAGTGAGGCTTCCAATAAGTGTGATTTCGTCAAGCTGAATATCACGAGCTTCAAGTAGTTCGCAGATTTCACTTAAATCAGTGTGTCCGCAAGTAATTGATTTTTCGCCGAGTAATTGTTGGGCTTCTTCCAAACTCAAATCAATGTTATATTCAATATTGCCGACTTCTTGCGGTACTTTTAGTGTCATTTCTGCATCATGGTCAAAAGTGCGAATACGTAAGGCCAATTTTTTCTTGCGCAATTTAAAATCAGGGGAATCCAGATAGTGGTTAGTTTGCCTGACGGGATTAACATGAGTGAATAAACGTTTGAGCTGGTCATACTCTGCCATGCTGAGCAGTGATTTAAACTCAATCTCCAAATTTGTAGTCATTTTGTGTGTATAGAAGGTGATTTCCAAAATAAAGTGGATAAAAGCTCACCTTTCCTTTCAGATATGGTAAAATTATATATATTGTAACAAAAAACAGGAAGAATTGGCAAGCCTCTTGCGCTTGTCATGGACAAAAAAATGAGTTTTGACTGGGAAGAATTCCTTGATTCCTATATTCAAACGGTCGGTGAGCTGAAAATTAAATTGCGCGGTGTGCGTAAGCAATATTTGAAAAAAGGTGTTTATTCGCCGATTGAATTCGTCACAGGACGCGTTAAACGCCGAGAATCAATTTTGAAAAAGGCACGCATGCGAGGTTATACTCGGGATAATTTGACTGAAATGGAAGATATTGCGGGCGTTCGTATTATGGTTCAGTTTGTTGAAGATATTTGGGACGTTTTGGAACTGTTGCGCAAGCGAAATGACTTTAAAATTATTGAGGAACGTGATTATATTAATAATCAAAAAGCTTCAGGTTATCGCAGCTATCATGTGATTATTCAATACCCGATTGATACGATTGACGGTTTTAAAGTGATTAATGCTGAAATTCAGATTCGGACGCTGGCAATGAACTTTTGGGCAACGATTGAACATTCGCTGAATTACAAATACGGCGGTTTAATCCCTGAAGATGTCAAACTTCGACTGAGTAATGCAGCACGAGAAGCTGCTTCATTGGATGTGGAAATGTCGTCCATTCGCGAGGAAATTCAAGAAGCGCAGTTGCTTTTTGATAGTCCGCAAGCACGAGCAGATTTTAAAAAAGAGCACGGAGAAGAAGATGAACTTTGGTAAAAAAATCTGGCTGATTGGCAATTCGAGCGAAAAGTCGCAGAAAACGACAAATGCTTTGCGAAAATTGTTGGCGGCAGAGCATTTTATTTTTGATGATATCAATCCTGAGTTGGTCATTTCAGTTGGCGGCGACGGAACGCTGCTGCGTGCGATGCATATGTATGAATATCAGCTAGACAAAGTACGTTTTGTTGGTGTCCATACAGGACATTTGGGCTTTTACACCGACTTTACGGACGGCGACCTTTTTGAAGTTGTTGAAGCTTTGCAAAATGAAAATTCACGTGCGGCAGTACATTATCCACTGGTTAAAGTTCAGGTGAATTTTGACGATGGCTATCAGATTGTGCGTCATGTGCTGAACGAATCCACTATTCGTAGAACTTCTAAAACGATGCTTGCTGATGTTCAGATTTCGGGTGATTTGTTTGAACGTTTTCGTGGCGATGGGCTGTCTATTTCGACGCCAACAGGTTCAACTGCCTACAATAAGTCGATTGGCGGAGCGGTTATGCATCCGCGTGTTGAGGCTTTTCAGATTGCTGAAATTGCCAGTCTGAATAATATTGTTTATCGTACATTAGGTGCGCCGATGATTGTGGCGAAAAAAGATACGATTACAATCATTCCTGAACGTGAGGACGACTATAGTTTGACTTTTGACCAGCTTACTT
Source organism: Bacillota bacterium (assembly GCA_021781855.1). Classification (GTDB taxonomy): domain Bacteria; phylum Bacillota; class Bacilli; order Lactobacillales; family Streptococcaceae; genus Lactococcus. The sequence goes on from JAJXWC010000001.1 coordinate 22,629, forward strand.
TTGAGTATAAAAATATCAAGTCGATTGAATATAGTCTTGATGGTGCAACGATTGCCTTTGCTAATTGTGCACATACTCCATTCTGGGAGCGCGTGCGGACATCATTTATTGGGGAGATTGAGTGATGCAGTTTTCTTTTACCAATGAGATTGATGACAGTCTTGTCCGTTCGCTTTTGGCACGTCACGGCGTATCAAAACGTTTGCTTTCTAAGGTCAAATTTGAGGATGAAGGGCATATTTTGGTCAACGGTACAGAGCAGAATGCGATTTATCGGTTGAAAATCGGTGATATTGTGAGCATCATTGTCCCCGACGAGCCTGACAACGAATTTTTAATTCCAGAGGAACTTCCGCTGGAAATTTTGTTTGAAGACGAGCACTATCTGGTCGTCAATAAACCAGCAGGAGTACCATCAATTACAGGCCTGGTAAATCCTACAGGTGCAATGTCAAATGCTGTCAAAGGCTACATTTTGCGTCAAAACTATGAAAATCAGGCAGTTCACATTATCACGCGGCTTGATAAAAACACGAGTGGCATCATGTTTTTCGCTAAGCACCGTTATGCTCATGCGCTAATGTCGCCAGGCTCTAAATATCGTGATAGCCTCGAAAAACGCTACTTCGCTCTCGTCAGTGTTGAAAAACAGTCCAATGAAATCATAAAAAATGAACCATCAAAACTTTCAGAAATGGGCGAGATTAATTTACCAATTGGACGTTGTGATGATTCGATTATCAAGCGCGAAGTGCGTTATGACGAAAAAAGTAAAACAGCGCGTACCAGTTATAAAATTGTCAAAGAGAAAAATGACTTAAATTTATTAGACATTACGCTTCACACAGGCCGCACGCATCAAATTCGCGTACATTTTGCACACATTGGTTTTTCGCTCATCGGTGATGACTTATATGGCGGAAACCATGATTTAATAGACCGTCAGGCGCTCCATTGTCACCATCTGCAGTTTTTACATCCTTTTACGAATGAAATGGTAGAAATTGAGCTTGATTTACCTGAAGATATGAAAAATTTACTGAAATAAAAAATTGCCAGTTTACCTGACAATTTTTTATTTTAATGCACGCTATTTTCGAAGTTTGGCTGCTACGCTACTAAAGCAACCAATTGGAATGGCAAGCTTAGAATTTCCAATCTTTTAAAATTTTGATAGCAGTGATTTTTTCAGGTGTTTTTGGTAAAGATTGCTCACTTGGATTATTTGGATTTGCTGTGACAGGTGCCGATGCAATTTTGTCGACAACATCCATACCAGAGATGACTTGTCCAAAGACCGTATAACTACCATCAAGACTAGGTGCTCCTCCTTTTTTGTAAGCATCGGCAATTTTCGCTGGGCGGAGATAATTAGTCAGTTGGCTGCTTACATCTTGCGTGTTTTGCACAATAAAGAATTGTGAACTACTTGAGCTAGGTTGACCAGTATTTGCCAACGCAAGTGCGCCACGAATATTATAAAGCTGATTTGAAATTTCGGTATCAAATGGCTTATTACCATTGACTACAGACTTGCTGCCAGTACCCGTATTTCCAGGGTCACCTGTTTGAATCATGAAATCTTTGATGACGCGGAAAAATTCATTATTATTATAATAATTTTGCTTCGCAAGGGTCATAAAATTCTGTACAGCCATCGGAGCCAGTTTTGGAAAAAGCTTGATGTCAATGTTCCCGACAGTTGTTTGGATTTCAACTTCGGCTTCATCGGCACTAACTGTGTTTGTGAGCTGTGGCAAAGCGAGCGCATCCAGTTTTGCCTGTGTTGTTTCGCTGCCGTCAATGCCTGTACCTTGACCAGCTTCAGAGGAGGAGTCTGATGTTGTTGACTGTGAAGTCGTTTGACTTGTCTTATCTGTCGTGTTTTGCGCCGAATCAGAGGGACGATTGACGAAATAAACGAGAACCGCCACAAGAACGACCAAAATTACGCCAGAAACTGCAATTAAAATATTTTTCATCTTCATATTGATATTTTATCACAAAAACCATAAATTACGAATTTTTTCTCAGTTTACTCTTGCAAAAAAAAGAATAAAAGATTATAATTATAAAAAATCACAAAAGGAGAATCACATGAGATTACAAAATTTTACTAATCGCCATCACCATCTGCATAGGTAAAAGTTGTATCATACAAAGGTATAGATACAACTTTAGAGTACGCTCAAGTATCTATGCCGGTGATTCCACAAGAGACCGGTTAGTTGGACTAATCGGTCTTTTATTTGTTCGTGCTCTTATCGCATAAACCGTATAAATATAAAAAATAACTCTAAAAATTTGTCTCAGCAGTACATGCTATCTACGCACTTCGTGCTACGAAAAATGGGAGTTTCGCGCGCTCTATCTGCAACCTCAACAGTACACTGTACTGTTGAACTGTTGAGGTTGTAGATGGAGTAAACGAAGTTTACGTCTTTCGTAACGAAGTGGAGATAGAGCGAATGAATAGCGTAGACGGACAAGGGGACCTCATATCAAGGATGTTAAGCAGACTGTTGCGGCTTCAGCCGCTTACAGGTCACTTAGTTTGTTCACCTAGAGGTTGTACCCTAAATTTAGAGGGCGTTGAAACTCCTGCTAAATAAATCTCTGCTTCATAATTAAGCGATTTTTAGAGCTGACAAGAGAAAGTACACAAAATGGAAAATCAAAAAGAAAATCAGGTCAAGCGCAACCTTAAACAGCGCCACATTACAATGATTGCACTCGGTGGGACGATTGGAACAGGACTGTTTCTGACTTCTGGCGCAACGATTAGTCAAGCGGGACCGCTTGGTGCGATTGTGGCTTATTTGTTCATTGGTATCATGGTTTATTTTGTCATGACTTCCCTCGGAGAAATGGCAACTTATCTGCCGACTTCAGGCTCTTTTGGGGATTACGGTGGGCGTTATGTTGACCCGGCGTTTGGCTTTGCATTGACATGGAACTACTGGCTTAATGGTGCAATTACGATTGCTGTTGACCTCACAACTGCAGGCTTAATCACACAGTTCTGGTTTCCGCATATTCCTGCTTGGATTTTTTCGGGAATTGCAACAATTTTTATTTTTGTGATTAACATTCTTGCAGTAGGGGCTTTTGGCGAGACAGAATATTGGCTTTCAATGATTAAGGTCGTGACGATTGGCTTGTTTGTGCTCACAGGTATTTTGACAATTATTGGCATTTTAGGACAGGGAAATGTTGATGTGGTAGGAAATCTGACAGCAGGAAATCACGGCTTTGTTGGGGGCATCACAGGATTTGTCGGAGTATTGCTTATTGCTGGATTTAGTTTCCAAGGGACGGAGTTACTGGGCGTAACGGCTGGTGAGTCGGAAAATCCTGAAAAATCAATTCCCAAAGCTATGAATTCAATTTTTTGGCGTATCTTGCTCTTTTATATCTGTACGATTATTGTTATCGCAGCGATTATCAACTTTAAAGACCCACGCCTGCTCAATCCAAATTCGACAGCGGTCATGAGTCCTTTCACGATTGTGTTCAAAAATATCGGTTTCGCTCTGGCGGCAAGTGTGATGAATGCAGTTATTTTGACTTCAGTTGTATCATCAGCAAATTCTGTCATGTATGCTTCAACAAGAATGCTTTATACATTAGGACGTGAAAATGGCGCACCAAAATTCTTTGGGCAAACGGCGAAAAATGGAATTCCACGTTATGCCTTACTTGCTACGACAATTATTTGTTTTATCACTTTTTTGACAGGAATTTTCGGCAATCAGATTTATATGTTCTTAGTTGATTTGAGCTCGTTGACAGGATTTTTAGCTTGGGTCGGAATTTCAGTCAGCCACATTCGTTTCCGTCGGGCTTACGTGGCACAGGGAAAGGATTTGAAAGCCCTGCCTTATCAAGCAAAACTTTTCCCCTTTGGTCCGATTTTGGCGCTGTTGATGATGGTGGCAATCGTTACACAGCTTGACCCACAGCAGCTTTTCACGAAAAACTGGGGACAAGCACTTGCCACATATTCTGCCTTTCCAATTTTCATCTTGCTTTATTTTGGCTATAAATGGAAATACAATACGAAAATTGTTCCCCTTGAAGAAGTTGATTTGAGCCGTGATAAATGACAAAATGAATTAAAGAAGTTGAGGAGAACGCTTCACAGGTCGCCTAGTTTCTTTACCAAGAGCTTGTATCTTAAATTTAGTGAGAATTTCGATTTCCACTGAATTTTCCTTATGATACAAACCTACATCTAAGCCGGAATGTGATAAAATGAAAGAGCGAAAGCTCTTTTAATTTTACAGAAAAATAAGGAAAATAAAATGATAGATATCACTACACGCATGGAAATTGCAGCAAGCGCTGAAGACATTTTTGACAGCTTTGTCAACCCCGAAAAAATAGGAAATTTTTGGTTTTCTCGCGCATCAGAAATTTGGGGAAAAGGGAAGAAAATTACGCTCAGCTACGATGAATTTGATGCGAAAGTGCCTATTCAAGTGCTTGAACTTCGTCAAAATCGGCAAATTCGTTTTGTCTGGGGAACAAGTGATGACGAGCGAGTGGTTACGATTACCATTGCACCGAGTAGTGACAAATCGGCTGTTGAAGTCAAGGAAGCAGGATTTCAAGAGGCTGAAGCCATGCTTAGTAATCCGGCACTTGCTGAAATTCGGACCTATGAATACGAAGAAATCATCGAGCATCTTTTGGGACAGAAAGAGGGGGGGACATTTGTTTTGACTTGTTTAAAAGCCTATTTGGAGAATGGAGTAAACACATTACGAATGGGACTTTTACGTTAGAATTCTTGATGAAGTATTCGAGTGAAAAAAATCACAAATCAATTATTTGACAAAACGAAACAAATATGTAAAAAGTTCTTGACATTAATCGTGAAAAGTTTTACAATATATTTGCTTAACAAGTGTTAAAAGAAAGGACGACCGTTGCTCATGTAACGGCGGATAAAGGTTTGACCAACCTGTCAAACCATTGTCAAAAGGACAGAATATGAAATTTGTCGCCATCGTTGGCACCAATGCCAGTTTTTCTTACAACCGAAAACTGCTTTGGTACATGAAAAAGCACTTCAATGACAAAGCACAAATTGAAGTTTTAGAAATTACGGATGTACCGCTTTTTAGTGAAGATATTAAAGGAATTCCAACACGTGTGGCCGAAATTGCAAGTAGTATTGAAGGCGCTGATGGTGTCATTTTTTCAACACCAGAATACGACCATTCGATAACTGCTGGCTTGAAATCTCTGATTGAGTGGCTTTCGTGGGGAAGCTTGCATCCACTTACAAACACACCCGTCATGATTGTCGGCGTTTCACTAGGAAATATGGGAACCGTCTTTGCTCAGGAAAATCTGCGACAGATTTTAAGTTCTCCAGGTATTGATGCTTTTGTTTTACCAAGTAATCAATTTTTGCTTGGTCGTGCGGCACAGTCGTTCAATGAGCGTGATGAGCTGGTTGAAGAAAGAACGATTGGTTGGTTAGAACATTGTTTTGACAATTTCATGATTTATACCAAAACACTGAAACCAATGCGGGCTTTGGCTGAAGACCGAACAGGAAATGCTGAGAAAAAAGTTCATGCGGTTAAAATTCTTGAAGAAGGCGATGGCTGGTGGATAGAAGACACAGCGCTTGGCTTTTTGCCAAAAGATGATGCAGATACCGGTTCATCTAAAAAAGAAGCTGAGGAGCCATCTGTTTTACAACCTGCACCTGATGCAAAAATTCTTGACGGTGGCGATGGCTGGTGGATAGAAGAAATCAGCTTGAGTACAGGAGCATCTGAAAGCGAAAGTGATAGCGACACAGGCGCATCAAAATCGGCTCACGGAAAAGTTGCAGTAGTTGTGGAAAAAACGCAGCCAGACAGTTCAACAGGTGCGTCAGAGCATTAAAATGAAAATTATTAAAAACCTTGCAAGTGAAAAAGTTGCGAAACGTTACCGTGCACTTGGTACAGTGATTGATTTAGCAGTTTATGGCACGACTGACGAGCGTTTATTGGATGAAGCTTTTGGACTTATCAAACATTATGAGGATATGTTCACAGTCAATCGCGAGAATTCGGAATTGATGGATGTCAATCATGCCGCTGGTTTAGTTCCTGTTCAAGTTTCTGATTCGGTTTATCAGCTCACCAAAATTGCGATTGAGAAAAGTAGGGAACATTTCGGCTTTAACGCTGCAATTGGACCTTTGGTTAAACTCTGGCATATTGGTTTTGCGGATGCTAAACTACCTATGAATTCCGAAATTATTGAACGTCTGGCATTGATAAATCCCGACGAAGTTCAGCTTGATGACCAAAATTTTACCATTTTCCTTTCGAAAAAAGGTATGGAAATTGACCTCGGAGGAATTGCAAAAGGATATATTGCAGACCGCGTACAAGATTTGTGGCGAGCAAGGGGCATCAGCTCAGGTATTATCAATCTTGGCGGAAATCTAGTCCTTATGGGAAAAGCACCACACCAATCTAATAAAAAATGGCGTGTAGGTGTTCGAAACCCGCTCAATCAAACAGGAGAAACGATTGCCCAAATCATGACAGATGCTTCATCCGTCGTTACAAGCGGCATCGCTGAGCGACATTTTGAGTTGGAGGGAAAATCTTATCATCACATTATTGATGCAGAAACGGGATATCCGCATGAGACGAATATAGCAAGCGTTACGGTGCTTACTCCGCTTTCGATTGATGGCGAAATCGAGACCACGCGCCTGTTCTTTGCCAGTCAGGTTCCTGAAAATTATGCCTACGGAGTAATTTTCGTTTATCGAGACAAGTCGATTGAGCTTGTCAACATTGACCCTAAAAATATTCATATTACAAATACAGAATTTTATCTCAAAGGAGAATAACGCATTATGGTAATGACACGCGAAAGAAATCAAGCAGAAGAAGATTCAAAAACATTTATTGACGAGGCAGGATTGATTAACCTACCTACAGGCAAATTTGACCTGCGTTTACTACGAACCTTTCTCAATCAAATGCCTTTTGAAATTGATTTGATTGATGCAAATGATAAATTTGTTTATTTCACCGATAGCGATACGCGAATGCACAAACGTTTTGTAGAGCAGTTGGGTAAAGACTTGATTGACTTGCATCCTGCACAGCCCGAGCGTATCCGTCCAACCGTACAGAAAATTTTGAACAGTTTCAAAGACGGCTCTGCTAATCACTATGAACAATGGTTCCCGATGGGAAACAAAACTTGCTATATCAACTACTATGCTCTGCGTGATGCTGACGGTACTTATCTCGGCTGTATGGAATTCACAGGGGATATCACGCGTATCCAAGGTTTCCGTGGTATTCGCACACCGCATAATTCGGAAAAAACAGAATGAAACTCCCACTGAATTCAGGAGATAAGCTCATATCTGCGACATCCATCGCTTTATCTTCACTTCGCTAGGTTTACCTTGCAATGATAAATCATACTTCCGCCGATTCGGCGGATTTTTTAAACTGGTAAGTGCCCGCTATCTGCGCACCCCGTGCCACGAAAAACGAGAGCTTTGCCTCTCTCTATCGACAGCGTAGTGCGAAGCGAAAGGATAGCAGAGCAAAGTGAGACGGTAACTTGGCAGTGCAGATGTACTCAGTAGTGGGGGAACGAATTCCCCCACTGATGAAGTAATCACTTCAAACACAATAGAAATAAAAGATTAGATAAAAATACAAAAAAGTAATTCTTTGCGTTTTATCTTTTATTGAGTTAAAATAAGATTAAATTATGGGAAAATTTTAACCTATCAAATGTCTGCTAATTTCTCCGCCTAAAAAAGCATGGGATTAGCAACACTATCTCTGCAGCTTTGCTACTAAGAATGGCGATAAACAGTATACTGTACTGTTAAGTTGTTGAGCTGTCCATCCTCGCTACGCTGCTAAAGCAGCTAGTCGGAGGGGCAATCTATGCTCTCGTTCTACTGCCGTAGAGACTTGGCGCTTTAGCGCTTGCTATTTCGCCTTGTGACTTTAGTCGCTTGCGATTTGAACTTCCGACTTTAGTCGGTTAGTGAAATCAACAGGTTAACAGCTCAATAGTACGGTGTACTGTTGAGGTTGCAGATAGAGAGTGAAGCTCTCATCTTTCGTAGTGTGCTGTTAAGGTTACGGATAGAGTAAACGAAGTTTACGTCTTTCGTAACGAAGCGGAGATAGACTTCACGGACAGGGTGACCTGACATCAGTGAGGAGAAGCCCCCACTGATAAAGTAATCACTTCAAAATTACCTATTATAAACTGAAAGTGAGCTAAAAAATGCTGACAGATTTAAAGAATTTTTTAAAGATTTATCTTATGGAATTTCGACGGAATTTCAAGTATTATGTTGCCTTATTTTTATTAATGAACCTGTTCCTCACGGTGTTGATTATTCCGCTTTTTAATTGGTTAGCTGGGCTTATCATGGAAATTAGCGGGATTCCTTTCATATCGTATAATAATTTGCCGATTTTAATAACTCATCACTTTTTGGGCGTAATCGGTTTATTTATTCTGCTCCTTGTCTTGCTCTTAATTGTTTATCTTCAATTTGCTGTCCAATTTTATGGGGTACGATTAATTCAATCAGGTTTACTGACATTTAAAGAGATAAGAAAGGAAACGCTAAAAGCGTTATATCATTTAAATGTGCAAAGCTTTATTTTCTTTGTTTTCTATTTTGTACTCATTTTGCCTTTTGGCGGTTATCTCTTTTCAACCCCCTTACTGACGAAAATTCAAATTCCGGCTTTTACAATGGAATTCTTCTTGGCAAAATGGACTAATACACTTATTCTGATTGCTTTTTATGCTATCGTTCTGTTGCTTGGCTCACGTTTTTTGTTTGTCCTTCCATTGAACATTTTGAAAGGTCAGCCCATTCGTGAAGCACTTAGAGAAAGTCTTAAAAAGACACGCGGTTGGAAAAAGATGCCCTATCTCGTTTCTTTTTCTGTTATCAGACTTCTTGCATTGCTTATCTCCCAGATTGCTTATTGGCTGATGTATGCCTTGCAGCTTTATTTTGACCACACTGGCTTTGCACTCCCTACATCAATTATTTTTTTGAGTCTCATTCAAATTATTGGTATATTGGTACAAATACTTGCTTCAGTACTAATTTTCAGTTTCCTCATGCACCATCTTGACTATCTACCAAGTGGGAGGCGAGTTGAACCGAAAAAATTTCGCAAAAGTTTTAGATATGTTGCAATCGGACTTGCAGTCTTGACAATTCTAATTGTTGGAGTGGCAGATTATGCTTATATGGCAGGACTCACTGTTAGCCGACCTTTGACTATTTCACACCGCGGAGTGAATGAGGAAAACGGTGTTCAAAATACGATTCCAGCTTTGAAACTTACAGCAAAAGAAAAGCCAGACTATGTTGAAATGGATATCCAAGAAACAAGCGATAGACAGTTTGTTGTCATGCATGATGCCAATCTAACTACACTCGCCGGCATCAATAAATCTCCTCAGCAAATGACTTTGAATGAATTGACTGCAACGACAGTTAGAGAAAATGGCCATACTGCAAAAATTGCTAGTTTATCCGCCTATATGACTGCTGCTGCACAAATTCATCAGAAACTTCTGATTGAGATAAAAACAAGTCCTACAGACCCAGACAGTACGGCGGCACTTGTTCAGCGGCTCTTGACGCAATATGGCAGTCGTATCCAGGCAGACCATGATATGATACATTCATTAGATTATAATGCAGTTGCTGCAGTAAAAAAAGATGCGCCAAGTATCTCAGTCAGTTTTATTTTACCTTTTAATATTATATTCCCTCAAACTTCGGCAAATGCTTATACAATGGAAGCCACAACCTTAGATGCCGATTTTATCAATCAAGCTCATGACCAAGGAAAAAAAGTCTATGCTTGGACAGTAGATAGTGCGGCTTTGATGCAAGAAGAAATGGCAAATGATGCTGACGGTATCATTACCGATAATTTAACTCTCCTGAAACAGCAAATTAAAAAGTATAGCCTTTATCCGAGCTACTCAGCAAGATTGCGGATGTATATAAATCTTCTACCCGATTCAGGTATTGCTGAAACCGACTGATTATCGTTATTATTTAGAAAAAAACCTTTGACAAAAACAAATGAATACTGTAAAATAGATAAGTACGCAAATTTTTAGACGTACAGGCGTGGAAGGTCTTGCGACCGCAACACCACATCACGAAATTTTATAAAGGAGAGTATTTATCGTGGCTAAAAAAGTCGAAAAACTCGTTAAATTGCAAATTCCTGCCGGTAAAGCAACACCAGCTCCACCAGTTGGTCCAGCTTTGGGTCAAGCAGGTGTCAACATCATGGGATTCACAAAGGAATTCAATGCTCGTACTGCTGACCAAGCAGGTATGATTATTCCAGTTGTCATCTCAGTTTATGAAGACAAATCATTCACATTCATCACAAAAACTCCTCCAGCGGCAGTTTTGTTGAAAAAAGCAGCAGGTGTTCAAAAAGGTTCTGGCGAGCCAAACAAGAACAAAGTTGCTAAAGTGACAAAAGCACAAATTGAAGAAATTGCAAACCTCAAAATGCCTGACCTTAACGCTGCTTCAGTTGAAGCTGCAATGCGCATGATTGAAGGTACTGCTAAGTCTATGGGATTCACTGTTACAGACTAATTTTCGAATTTCGTCGAAATTTCTTCGTTAGTCGAGCACTCGCGTACTTCAGTACGCGTCGCACTCGCCTACCTCGAAATTTCTTAGAAATTCAAAATTAGTTGGTTAATTTTGGATTTCTATTCGATATTGTCTCACATGCAATCCTCAATTTTAAGTGGAAGGCTAAACAACCGTTATTACCACAAGGAGAATATAAAAATGGCTAAAAAAAGCAAAGCATTGCGCGCTGCTTACGAAAAAGTAGATGCGCTTAAACAATACAGCCTCGAAGAAGCTGTTCAACTTGCAAAAGAAACTTCATTTGCAAAATTCGATGCAACTGTTGAAGTTGCTTACAACCTCAACATTGACACTAAAAAATCTGACCAACAAATCCGTGGCGCTATGGTCTTGCCAAACGGAACGGGTAAAACTGCTCGCGTGCTTGTATTTGCACGTGGTGCTAAAGCTGAAGAAGCAACAGCAGCAGGAGCAGATTTTGTTGGCGCTGATGAATTAGTTGCAAAAATCAATGGCGGCTGGCTTGATTTCGATGTTGTTATCGCAACACCTGATATGATGGCTATCGTTGGTCGTCTTGGACGTGTCCTCGGACCACGTAACTTGATGCCAAATCCTAAAACTGGTACTGTTACAATGGATGTGACAAAAGCAGTTGAAGAATCAAAAGCTGGTAAAGTGAACTATCGTGCTGATAAAGCAGGTAATGTACTTGTTCCAATCGGAAAAGTTTCATTTGATACAGAAAAATTGGTTGAAAACTTCAAAGCGCTGCACACTGTTATCCTTGCTGCAAAACCTGCAGCTGCTAAAGGAACATATATCACGAACCTTTCTGTTACGACAACAATGGGTCCTGGTGTAAAAGTTGATGCGGCAACTTTCTAATGATTTGAACTAAAGAAGCTTCGGCTTCTTTTTTTTGCACTTCTTGCTGTCAAGCTGTCTATCTTCACTACACTGCTAAAACAGCTAGTCGGAATGGCAAGCTTCAAATTTCGCTCGACTACCCTAAATTTAATGGGAGTTTCAACTTCCACTAAATAAATCTTCACTTTATTTTTCGGATAAATTCAAAAAATTAGAAACTTTGATTAAAATAATTGAAAATATTTTGACAATTAAAAAATCTCTTGCTATAATAGTAAAGTCGAGTTTATAAGACCTTATTATTATTTAGAAATTATTGGAGGAAGTAAATGGGATTTACAAGACGAGCAAATTTTGCTACTTATAGCAAAGCAGATAAAAAATTGGAACAAGTACTGGGGACACGAGATTTTTTGGCCTTAGGTGTTGGAACGATTATTTCTACATCTATTTTTACCTTACCTGGTATTGTGGCTGCCGAATATGCAGGACCTGCAGTCGTTTTCTCGTATTTAATTGCAGCGGTTGTCGCAGGGCTTGTGGCATTTGCTTATGCTGAGATGTCGACGGTTATGCCGTTTGCTGGGTCTGCTTATTCATGGATTTCAGTGCTTTTTGGGGAAGGCTTCGGTTGGATTGCCGGTTGGGCTTTGTTGGCAGAATACTTTATTGCAGTTGCCTTTGTTGGCTCGGGTTTTTCGGCGACTCTGCGAAATCTTTTAGGACAACTTCATTTTCAAGTGCCCTTCGCTTTGGCTAATCCGATTACTGCGGGTGGCTTTGTAGATATTATCTCCTTGTTAGTTGTGGCTGTCTCGGCGTTGATTGTCTGGATGGGGGCTTCTGATGCCGGAAATGTTGCTAAAGTCCTTGTTGTATTGAAAGTTGCTGCCATTATTGCCTTCATAGTTGTTGGGATTAGTGTTATTAAACCGCAAAATTATGTGCCATTTATTCCCGCTCATAATGCAAAAACAGGGTTTGGTGGTATTTCGGGGATTTTAGCGGGTGTTTCAACGATTTTCTTGGCTTATATCGGTTTTGATTCGATTGCGGCGAATTCGGCTGAAGCAAAAAATCCTCAAAAGACAATGCCACGCGGAATTTTAGGTTCTTTAGTCATTGCTGTATTGCTTTTTGCAGCAGTAACGTTGGTGCTAGTCGGAATGCATCCTTATTATGCTTACGCCAATCAGGGGGCACCTGTTTCTTGGGCACTTGAATCAGCAGGTTTTGGGACACTTTCACAGATTGTGTCTGTGGTTGCTGATGCAGGAATGTTTGTTGCGCTTTTAGGAATGGTTTTGGCTGGGTCACGTTTGATTTATGCTTTTGGGCGTGATGGGATGTTACCTTCTGCACTTGGAAAATTGGATAAACGTGGGCTTCCTTCAAACGGTTTGTTAGTCATTACAGTTGTTGGGATTGTTATCGGTGCTTTCTTTCCTTTGACTTTCTTATCACAGTTGATTTCTGCGGGAACTTTGGTTGCCTTTATCTTTGTTTCTTTGGGAATGTTTGCTTTGCGTCCGCGCGAGGGCAAAGATTTACCTTTAGCAAGTTACAAAATGCCATTTTATCCTATTTTACCAGCCCTGGGTGCTATTGGTTCTGTCGTTGTTTTTGAGCTTTTGGACCCTATGGCGAAACTCTATGCTTTCCTTTGGTTCATTTTAGGTGTGATTATTTACACGACTTATGGCAGTAAGCATAGCAAAAATCAAGTTGAAGAGTGAAGTAGAGACTAATTTGAATCTTGCCATTTTGACTAGATATTTTAGCCTTGTAGCGAGAGTGTACTGTTCAGGTTGCAGAGATGGGATACATTGCTGAAATGAAGCTGTGGTTTTGTCTATCTTTATGAAAATCAGAAAATTTTTCTGATTTTTTAATTTTTTCTGGTAAATCTATTGATAAGTCCCATTTTTCGTGCTAGAATGAGTTATGTTTATTTATCTCTGGGCATTTATTACGGCGGCATTTGGAATTATTTATCTATTTCAAATTTTGCATCTGAGCTTGATTGGTTTGGAAGTTGTGGCGATTTTATTGCTTTTTCTGAGTTTTTCTGAAGCTCAAAAAGGAAATTATCGCCGAATTATCGGTATGAATTTAATCATGGTTTTCGTGATGTTTGTTCTTTACTATTCGCATCGAACTTTTACTTATATTCGTGGAGATATTGAGAAATTGCTCGTTATTGGACTGAGCTTTGTTTTGGCAGAGTTGTTTGGCATTTTCTGGGGGAGACTATTTTTTAAGCATCAATCAGATAATAAAAAAACGAATTGAAATCTCAGTTCGTTTTTTGATTGATTTGGTTGATGTTTTCAAGTAATTCATTGATTTTATCAATTTTAGGCTGTGCGGAAACTTGAAATTCGCTGATTTTGCGTTGGATATCTTGGCTGGTACGCTCAGCTTTTTTGATTTCATCTTGAACTCGTTCTGCATTACTTTTGACGTTATTGATATTTTCTGTCAGTTCGGTGAGCAGTCCTTTGATGTCTTTGAAAAATTCGGTCATGGTAGCTCCTTAATTCTGATTGATTTCCTTGGCAATCGCAGTCAGGTCAAAGTTGTGCTGAGTGAATTGACCTATAAAACCGTCATCTTCAGCATAGCGCGGAATAAGGTGAACGTGGGTGTGAAAAACGCTTTGTCCAGCAATTTCTTCATTATTTTGAAGAATATTCATGCCTTTGGCATTGAGATTTTTGACGATTTTGTTAGCGAGTTGCGGAATTTTTGAAAAAAGAAGCGCTGCTTCATCGGGAGTCATTGCGAGTAAATTTCGTGCGTGTTTTTTGGGAATAACGAGTGTGTGCCCTTTCGTTGTCTGGGTAATATCAAGAATAGCAAGGATGTCCTCATCCTCATAAATTTTTGTACTGGGAATTTCACCAGCGATGATTTTGCAGAAAATACAGTTGTCCATAATGTCCTCCGTTTTTTTGTGTGAAAATGTTATAATATAATGAAGTGAATACTTCATTAGCAGGGGATTCTTTCTCCTACTGATGTCAGGGCACTAGGTCCCTGAGACCTATCTCGCTTTGCTAGAGTGTACACCACAGCGTACTGTTTGTGGATAAAGAGAGCAAGAGTCTCATCTTTCGTAGCACGAAGGGCGCAGATAGCACGCACTTGCTAAGTTAAATTATACCAAATTTAACAAGAATTGGAGAGAAAAACGTGGCTTTAAAAGTAACAAATCTAACGGGGGGCTATTTTGGCAATCCTGTTTTAAAAGACGTGAGTTTTGAGATTGCTGATGGTGAATTGGTTGGTTTGATTGGTTTAAATGGTGCGGGAAAATCAACAACGATTCAAGAAGTTATCGGTTTATTGACGCCTTATTCAGGAATGATTGAATTGGACGGATTGACTTTGCAGCAAGATATAGCGGCTTATCGTAAAAAAATTGGTTTCATTCCCGAAACACCAAGTTTATATGAAGAATTGACTTTGCGTGAGCATATTGAGGTGACAGCACTGGCTTACGGAATCGCTGCTGATGTTGCCTTGGAGCGGGCGGAGAAGCTTCTGGAGACCTTCCGCTTGTCGGACAAATTGGACTGGTTTCCAGTGAATTTTTCAAAGGGAATGAAACAGAAAGTGATGATTATCTGTGCCTTTTTGTGTGAACCGTCACTTTATATTATTGACGAGCCTTTTATGGGATTGGACCCGTTGGCGATTCAAGATTTGATTGATTTGATGCTAGAAATGAAGCGAGCCGGTAGTTCGATTTTGATGAGCACGCATATTTTGTCAACAGCCGAAAAGTTTTGCGATAAATTTGTGGTGCTGCATGAAGGACGGGTGTTAGCAAGCGGAACGCTTGATGAATTGCGCGCACAATTTGGGCAGCCCAATGCGAGTTTGGATGATATTTATTTGAGCTTGACAAGAGAGGCGGCGGTTCATGAATGAAATTTTTGCGAAACGTAGGCAGCATTGGCAAACGCAAAATCTGAAATATCTGCGCTATGTATTCAATGACCATTTTTCGCTGTTTCTGCTGATTTTACTGGGAGCTTTGGCAGTGCAATATGCACAATTTTTGCAGGCTCATGCTTTAGTTGGTTGGGAAAAAGTAGTACTTGTACTGTTGGTGAGTGGGATTGCACTTTTGCCGGGGCGGCTGGCTACTTTTGTCGAGGCGGCGGATAAAGTTTTTCTGTTGGTCCGCGAGCAGGAAGTGAAAAAAATGCTTCTTACGGCTTTACTGCGTTCGCTGATTTTACCAGCGGTTGTTAGCGTTGTTTTAGTGGTAATTGCGGCACCTTTATTGCGAATTTCTGTGATTCTTCTGGTGTTGTGGTTTGTGATTTTGCTGTGTTTAAAGGCTGGCTTGCTTGGCTTGCGTTTGCGAAAGTGGCAAGAAAATGAAATTTTACAGTGGGATTTGCTTATTCAGTATGAAGAAAATCGGAAAGTTTCAATTTTACGTTTTTTTGCCTTGTTTACAACGGTCAAAGGATTAAAATCGCACAGTCATCGGCGAAAATATTTGGATTTTCTTTTGCCGAAAACACGGCGTACCTATGAGTATTTGCTGTCACGTAGTTTTTTGCGTAGCGGTGATTATTTGGGGCTGACGGTGCGTTTGACCGTTTTGTCAATTCTAGCACTAATTTTTGTCAGTAATTCGATTGTAGCAGTGATTTTGACAGCAGTACTTAATGCTCTGCTGGTTTTCCAACTCATTGCATTACGTGGGGCAATGGATTATCAGCTTTTGACGCGGCTATATCCTTTGAACAAATCGGTCAAAGCGGTTGCTGTTGAACGAATTTTACTAAGAGTTATGGGAGCTTTGACGCTTATAGAACTTATAGTTGGCATCATATTTTTGATGAATAAGATTTATCTGTTAGGAATCGTTTTGGTGAATTTCTTACTGGTTAAATTTTATGTGAAAAGTAGATTGAAAGATTAATTTTGCCAATAGGTCTGCTTTCTTTTGCTATTGAAGTGATTACTTCGTCAAAGGTGGATTTTTTCTCCCGCTGGGTCAGGTCACCGTTTCGTTTTGCTCTGTTAAAATTATAAGCTGGCTGACAAAAACAGTACAAAAGAACTCACATTTAGATGTGAGCTCTTTTGTACCTAATTACCGACAAATCGTCAAGTTAAGTCGCAAGTTTGAGATACTAGGAATGAGTCGGTTAAATTTCCTTTTTAATGATTTTCGTGCCGTGAACAAAGTTTGTTCCAGTTTCTTCGGCTAATTTTGCGGCATTTTCAAAAGTTACGCCACCACCAATGAGAATGCTAATTTTACCAGATGCATAGTCAACAAGCTCAGCGATTTCAGCGGTTGCAAGTGGCTGGTCAAGTGTTCCGCCGTGCATAAGAATTTTATCCACTCCCAGCTCAATTAGTTGGTCAATCGCCGTTTTCTTATCAGAAATTTCGTCAAAAGCCATGTGAAAGGTAACAGGCAGACCCTGTGCGGCAATCATTAATGTTTCCATGATATCAAGGTCAATTTCGTTTTCAGTAGTCAGGGCACCAAAAACCAAATTTTGTGCACCAGCTTCAACGGCTTTCAGACAATCATTTTCCATGATTTTTAATTCATAAGAATTATAAACAAAATTGTCGCCACGTGGACGAATCATAACGGCGAGAGTTGTTTTACTATTGCTTTCGGCGAGAAACTCAGCGGCCTGTTGGATAACACCATAAGAAGCCGTAGTGCCACCTACTGCAAGGTTGTCACAAAGTTCAATGCGCTCGACACCAGCACGCACAGCTAGAGGAATTTCGGTGAAATTTTCTACACAAAGCTCACGAATTAACATTTTTTCACTTCTTTCTTTTCTTTTTTCTTTTTTTATTATACCATAGTTGTATATGTTAAAGAAAATCGAAAAGTCTTATTATTTTCTCATGAAAAATTTAGAAATATTACGTTGCCCGATTTGTCATGAGAAATTTTTACTTGAACCTTATGCACTAATTTGTAAAAAAAACCACACGTTTAATCTCAATAAGAAGGGGTACGTAAATTTTTTACAAACAAAAGCGGATACTGAGCACTATACGAAAAAAATGTTTGAACCGCGCCGCCGTCTGATTGAGGCAGGAATGTACCTACCGCTTCTCAATGAGCTTCGTAGCCGCATGGTCAGTGGAAATTTGCTTGACGTAGGCACAGGCGAAGGGACCTTTCTGCAGAAAATTGCTTCTGACAGTTCTGTCAAATCTGTTTTTGGTTTTGATATTGCTAAAGATGGCATCGAAATGGCGATAAACTTAGAAATGACGGCTTTTATGAGCTTATCGGATTTGACCAATCTTCCATTTGATAATCAAATGTTTTCAACGATTTTAAATATTTTTACGCCTTCGAACTATAGCGAATTCCACCGTGTTTTAACAGAAAATGGAGTTGTCTTGAAAGTCGTCCCCGACCAATTTTATCTTCAGGAATTGCGTGAAATTTATGGGCTTCCGGTTGATTACGATAATCAAGCCGTTATTACTCGATTCAAGCAGGAGTTTCCAGATAATCAGCAAAAAGAAATTCGCTATGTTTTTGAAATTCCTGAAAATCTTCGTACTGATTTTCTTGAAATGAGTCCGCTAGAATGGTCAGTTTCACCCGAAATTAAACACAGTGCTAAGCAAAATCCGCCGAAAAAGGCGACCATTCATCTGCAACTTTTGATTGGAAAACAACAAAAAAGAATTTGACAACTGCGTCAAATTCCTTTTTTTATCTTCGTAAAACAACTTCAAGGGACATTATACTGTAAGTCGTTCATTAGTGTTCTGGCTCACTTCAACAATAATTTAATCGCTTTAGCAATACATTTTTTGCAGCCGAGATAAAGTGCAAGGGCAACAATGAGCGCCAAAGGCACAGCAGCTACAGCCGACATCGCAGAAACAAAAATATAAGTAATAACTGCTAAAAGAATCGAGAAAACAGCGATATTGACAAAGAAAGTCAATTCAGAAAGGCGTTTTTCAAAGTTTGTTGCTGTTTTTTTCTGTGTTTGTTCGTAATCGTAGTAAGTTTGTTTTTCGTAGAAGTCTTTGAGATTTCGTAATTCCATTGTTTTTTCTTAACTTTCCTAAATTTATCTTGGTACTCGAAGAGGCATTTACCTCTTCCACTTACCCATTATAGTATAAATGTAAGCCGCTATCATAACAATATAGAGGAGAAGATTACAGAAACTTTGCATAAAGACAAAAATATGGTAAATTTCGGCAGTAGACCGGTGAAAAAAATTTGTGTCAAAATAATAAAGCTGTGGATAAGTTGTGAAAATTTTACAAGAATAGCAAGAAAAATAGTTTGATGCCCTTTTTTTAGAGGTTTAAAAGAAAACGCTTTTTTGGCGCTATAATAAGTCCATACCGTTTGACTTTTAATTTATCTCAGCAGCGTGCTTGCCAGGTTAAAATTTGCAGTAGTGAATTTTCCCTTGCGAAAGTACGATGAGAGAAAAAACGAGTATCAAATAGGCTCTGTGAGTGCTAAAGGGTAATTTATCTTATCAGTACATACTATCTATGCACTTCGTGCTACTAAAGATATCTATCCGTAAGCTCAACAGTACATCGTGCTGTTGAGCAGTCAATGCTCGCTAAGGGGGATAGGATAAGTAGCACTTTAGTCTCTGCTTCATTACCTCAAGCACTTGTTGAGCTACAGAAAGAAGGTTTGTTTCAAATGAACAAATTTATGAACTGGATTCAAGACAGTTTGATGCCACCACTCGCTAAGGTCGGAAACAATAAGTATCTGACGGCTGTTCGGGATGGCTTAGTCCTTGCTCTGCCAGCAATTATCAGTGGTTCAGTATTCTTGATTATTGCCAATATCCCTATTCCTGCTTGGCAGAAATTTATGACTCCTTATATGAACGATATGGGCGCAGCAGTCAATGCTTCATTCGGTATCATTTCACTTTTAGCTTCTATCGGGATTGGTTATTCATTATCTAAAGCTTTAGAAGTTAATCCGCTCAATGGTGCTGGTTTATCTGTTATGGCGTTCATCATTAGTTCATTTAATAACAAATTAGTTTTAGATACGAATAATTTCACCTCAACGGGTTTATTTACAGCTATTTTTTGCGCTTTTATCTCCGTTTTGATTTATAAACTTTTCGTTAAGAAGAATTGGGTCATTCGTTTGCCGCAAGGTGTGCCACCGACAGTTAGTGCTTCGTTTGTTTCACTTGCACCTGCTTTTGTGACTTTGCTCCTTTTCTGGATTGTGAAAGTTCCGCTCGGATTTGATATTAACCATTTTATTCAGACTATCTTCTCGCCTTTGCTGTTTGCGCTAAATAGTTTACCGGGTTTCATGGTGTATATGTTGATTGTGAGTCTCTTATGGCTTGCAGGAGTTCATGGAGATATGGCAACAGAGGGAATTACAGACCCCATTTTTCTACAGTTTCTTGCGGCAAATGCTACGGCATATGCACACCATCAGCCGATTCCTTATATTACAGCCGCAGGATTCACTTCTTTATTTGTCGAGGTCGGTGGTACGGGTGCTACCTTAATGCTCGTCTTCTGGATGCTTTTTTCAAAAAGTAAAACTTATAAGAGTTTGGGACGCATTGCTTTTCCGAGCGCACTTTTTGAAATTAATGAACCAATTATGTTTGGGTTCCCCATTGTCATGAATCCTTTAACAATGATTCCTTATATTTTAGTACCGCAAATTTTGGCGATTACAACTTATGCTTTGATGGCTGCTCATCTGATTCGCCCAGCAGTTTTGATGGTTCCGTGGACAATGCCGCCTATTATTGGACCAATGATGGCGACAGGCTGGGATTGGCGTGCAGGTGTTTGGTCAGTCGTTGAGTTGGCCATCGCTGGAGCGATGTATTATCCGTTTTTCAAAGTTGCAGAAAAACAGATGCTTCATAAAGAAGCAGCAGGGATTGAGGATTGAAAATGAAATTTATTATAAAATACAGCTTTATCGGGGTTATTATGCTTTTGCTTCTTGTAGGAATTGTCACTCGCCTTCCTCTCGCAGCGTCATCGGTCAATGGACTGCTTACAGTTGGTGGATTGGTGTTATTCACAATTTTAGGTGCACTTTTGAAAACAAAAGTAAAAATAAGTCCTGCTGAACAAGTAACAAAAACAAGGAACTGATAAAGTGGAAGAATTAACACGATTAACAGATGACAAAGAAGATTTACGAGATTTTTATGCACTTTATCTCTATTGTTTCAAAGGGTGTGATTCAAAAGTAAGACAGAATTATTTTGATTATCGCTACAGTCATTCTTTGAAATACGGCGTGAAGCAAAATGAAAAGCTTAAAAGCGGTCTGTTGAGTATCCCGCTAGAAGTTAATTTTCATGATGTAAACTATAAAATGAATGGAATTTGTGATGTGGCAACTTATCCAGAACACAGCGGTCATGGTGAAATTTCAAGACTCATGAAGTTTGCGTTGAAAGAAATGTACGACGATAAGGTAGCGTTGTCTTATTTAGCACCATTTTCTTACAAGTTTTATCGAAAATTTGGCTATGAAGCAGCTTTTGACCATTGTCATTACCTCGTAGAAAACCGGGATTTGCCTAAAATAAAAGTTGAAGATGAAACAGGTACGATTGAAAGATTTGAGTTTGGAAAAGCAATTACAATATTGAAGCCGCTTTATGATGAATCTGTCAAAAATCGGCTTGGGGGTCTGATTCGTTCGGTTTGGTGGTGGAATTATTTGACGATAAAACATCAGGATTGGAAAGTTGCGATTTACTTTGATGGAGCAATTAAAGCCAGAGGTTATTTGATTTATTCAGATGATGAAAAAACGTTTAGAATTCAAGATTTTTGCTCAACAGATTGGACGAGCTTTCAGCATTTGACAAGATTTATTACGCAGCATCAATCAATGTACCAATTTTTTGAATATGAAAGCAGTTGTCCAATAGCTTATTTGGATATTCTACCTGAAGTCAGCACGGTTCAGGCTGTCATTCGACCTTATATGATGGCTCGCATTGTCAATTTGTCAGCTTTTGTCATGCAGTACCCCTTCCTAAAAGATGTTGAAAGTGTCGAATTGTCTGTCAATGATAACATTCTCCCAGAAAACAACGGTATTTGGATATTATCGGTAAAAAACGGCGAAGTTGATTTCAAAAAAATAAGGAATGAAACAGGAGGGGATATTGAACTTGAATTTTCTATTCAAAGTTTGACACAGGCATTTTTAGGGTATTGTTCGCTAGATTATCTGGTTAGGACGGGAAAACTTCGTGGCAAGAAAGCTGCTGTAAATAAACTCAGCAAAAGTTTAATGGATAAAAAACCTCAGATTCAAGATTATTTCTGACTTGGCGAATGCAGTTTCTCTTGACGATAACGTTCACATCTTGTATAATACGCTCAGGTGGTAATAATGGACTTTAAAATGAGAAGCATCATTTACGAATATAAACTATCAGATTTGGAAGATGAAATCACTGTTTATATTTTGGAACATCCTAGCGAAGTGGCGCAGATGAAAATTAATAGTTTGGCCGCAAAATTTTACACGGTGTCTAATACAATCTCGAGGCTTTGCCACAAATTAGGTTACTCAGGCTTTTTAGAACTAAAACGGGCTTTATCTGATGAAGCTTTTGATGGACAAGCAAAAAAGCTCAGTAATCAGGAGATTTTATTGCGGAATTTTGAATTGATTGACGAAGAAAAAATGCAAGAAGCGATTGATTTGTTTCAAAATGCCAAACAGGTCAATATTTTCAGCTTGTCAACCACAGGATATGCAGCCCACATTATCATGGACCATTTAAACTGTCTGGATTACAAATTCGTCTTTTTTGAGGATATCAATGATGTCAACGAAAAAATTGAAATGATGAAAGTGAAAAAAGACGAAGTTTCCTTTTTTATCTCTTTGTCTGGTGAAAGTGAGCTTTTGCTTTCGATTGCTAGACATCTGAAAGAAAAGCAGCAAGCGATTGTGACTTTGACGCATTTATCAAATAATGCTTTAGCCAAACTGGGCACAGTCAATTTATTCTGCTACTCTCCAGAACGCCTAATTGGTAAAATGCGGGTACCAGATAAAACGCCGTTGTTGATTGTAATGGACCAACTGTTTAGCCTTTATCTCAGCAGTAGCTACCATTCAGGTATTTAGCATTGTGCAAAACAGTCTTGTTCTCTTTGCACACTCGTATGTTTACTGTAGCAAAATTCGAAGCTTAGCATAACAGGCACAAGATAATGAAGCAGAAACTTACTTGGTGGGAGTTTCAACTCCCACCAAGTTTAGTTGAGCGAAATTCGAAGCTTAGTGCTGCTAATCCCGCCGCCTAAGAGGTGGGGGGATTAGCACGCACTGCTGAGATAAAAAATCATGACCAAAAGTCATGATTTTTGGTACAATAGAAAAATGATAGAAATAACAACCACAGCAGAAAGCGTTGAACAAGCTCGACAGTTGCTTGCAGCAGGCGCGGATGCTTTGTATATCGGAGATGAAACTTTTGCACTCCGCGTTCCGACAGCACTTTCGCAGGCAGAAATCCGCGAAATTACAACTCTTGCACATCAGGCAGGAAAAAAAATCACCGTTGCAGTCAATGGCCTTATGCACGTTGAAATGATGGCAAAAATTAAACCCTATCTTGACTTTCTTCAAGAAATCAAAGTTGATAAAATTGCAGTCGGTGATGCAGGAGTGATTTTTGTACTAAAGCAGCATGGTTACCAGCTTCCTTTTACTTACGATGCCTCCACAATGGTTGCGAGTGCACGTCAGGTCAATTTTTGGGCGGAACAAGGCGCAGTTGAAGCTGTTTTGGCGCGAGAACTTCCAAAACAAGAACTTGAGGAAATGGCACAGGAGCTCAAAGTTCCTGGTGAAATTTTAGTCTATGGTGCTACAGTTATTCACCATAGCAAACGACCATTGATTCAGAATTATTATAATTTCATCAAAACGGATGAAAAAGGAAAAGACCTTGCACGTAATCTTTTTGTTTCTGAGCCTAAAAAAGAGGATACTCACTATTCGATTTTTGAGGATAGTCATGGCACACATATTTTTGCCAACGATGACCTTGATATGATGACAGAGCTTGGTGATTTGGCGAATATGGGCTACGCACACTGGAAACTTGATGGAATTTTCACTCGTGGCACTGCTTTTGTCGAAATTGTGAAATTGTTTGTGGAAGCAAGAAAATTGATTGAAATGAATGAATTTACATTTGAATCCGCAACAGTTTTGGATGAAAAAGTTCGGGCTATGCACCCAGTTGGGCGGACAGTTTCGCACGGATTTTATAACTTAGACCCTGCAAAAATAAAATGATGAGAGCGCTCTACTTTGAAAAATTTGGCACAAGTGATGTTCTGGAATACGGAGATTTGCCAATCCCTAAGCTAAAAGCAGATGAAGTCTTAGTGAAAATAATTTATATTGGCTTGAATTTTGCTGATATCTATCGTCGTCGGGGAGATTATCACATTGAGCATCATCAGCCTTATATCAATGGTTATGAGGGGGCGGGTCTGATTGCGGAAGGAAATGAAAAAGGCCGTAAAGTCCTCTTTGTTGATGTGCCGCTCGCAAATGCTGAGTATGTGGCTGTGCCCAAAGATAAACTGATTTATCTACCTGATTATATTGATTTGTTGGGCATTGAAATTGTACCAAGCTATCGAGTAAATCCAATTCTTGACTTGTCCAATCAGCAGTATTCGTCGGAACATCAGTGCAAGTATCCCACATCAACGGCA
>JAJXWC010000073.1 GCA_021781855.1 Bacillota bacterium
TCTGGCGCTTGCTTTTGTGGGAAAGAAAGTGAGAAAGGCTGAGCAACGAAAAATCATGATAGACACGCTGAAAAAGGTCAACTTATCCGCAGATTTGAAACGGAAAATCTATTCCTTATCCGGCGGCGAAGCTCAGCGAGTGGCCATCGCAAAAGTGATGATAAAAAATCCGCCGATTATTCTCGCTGATGAACCTACTGCTAGTTTGGACGAAAGAAACGGTCGTGAAGTAATCAATTTAATTTTGTCATTGTTGACAGAAAAATCAACAGTGATTATTGCGACCCATGCACCATTTGTCTGGGAAAAAATGGATGAACTGGTGCAGCTTTTTTAAGAATAAGGCTGAAAGCAAAAAAACCTGTGAAAAATTTTCATAGGTTTTTATATTTCATAATAAGTTAGCTCTGGTGGAACGCCAATTCGAATAGGAAGGAAAGTCAAACCAATACCATTATTGACATAAAGAAGTGTTTTTTCACTGATTTTATAGCTACCGCTGTCGAAATATTTTGAGCCTTTGTTGCGTAAACGGAAATTTCCAAGACGAATTTGACCGCCGTGGCTGTGTCCTGCGATGACAAGGTCAAATTTTTCTAAATGAGTCATCTGCAAAATCGTATCTGGCTCATGAATCATCAAAAGCGAAAAAGTAGCGGAAGTGACAGGTAAAATTGTAAAATCAGGCTGTCCTTCCCGAAGGTCATCAATTCCTGTAATTGAAAGCTGTTCTGCCAAATTTGATTGATTGGTCAGAACAGTGAAGCCAGCTTTTTCTAATATTTTTCTGACAAAATCTGCATTTTGTTCATCAAAATCATGGTTCCCTAAGATTGCAAATTTTCCAAGTGGAGCTGACAAGTCGCTCAAAATACGTTCGAAACTGCTCAAATCTTGTTTCTTCGCCCAATCAACCTTATCAAACAAATCTCCTGTGAACAAAATCATATCAGGCTGATTTTCAGTGATATTTTTTGCAAATTTTTGAAAACGACGTGCCGAAGTGTGCCATGTAAAATGTGTATCCGAAAAATGAGCAAGTTTCAAGCCCTGATTTTTTGAATAAACAACATTTTTCACTCGCATCAAATGCGGCTCCACAAAAATCCCATAGAGCAATATGAGTAAAACAACAATTAAAATCCAAATCATTGCTCTATTGTACCACAAAAAAGTATACAAAAAAACCTGTCAAAGACAGGTTTGATTTTTAATTTTCGTCAGATGCAACGAATGGAAGTAAAGCCATTACGCGTGCACGTTTAATAGCTGTAACCACTTTGCGTTGGTTTTTAGCTGAAGTTCCAGTCACACGACGTGGCAAGATTTTGCCGCGTTCTGAGATGAAATGTTTCAAAGTTTCAACATCTTTATAGTCAACGTTTTCGATTTGGTTGGCTGCGATGAAATCAACTTTTTTACGACGTTTAAAGCTGTTACGACGTTGTTGTGCCATGATTTTCTCCTTATATTATTCTTAAGTTTATCTCAGCAGTACTTGCAAATCTCCCATTGTTAAAATGATGGGACAAGCAACACTCTGCTTCGAATTTCGCTCGGCCAAATTTTGTTGAAGTTCAATCTTCCACAAAACAAGCTTCTGCTTCATTCTAATCTTTGATTAGAATGGAAGGTCATCGTCTGAAATTTCCATGGGTGAGCTACCTGCAAAGGGGTCTGCATCACGACTGAAATTTGGTGTTGAATTGGTTGATTGGCTTGGTGCTGAAGGTGCTGGACGGCTTTGCTGAGGCGCAGAATATGAGCCTCCAGAAGTTCCATTACCTTCACGAACTGCCCGACTTTCAAGCATTTGAAAATTATCTGCAACAACTTCGGTCACATAAACACGTTGACCTTGTTGATTTTCATAATTTCGAACTTGAATTGAACCCGTCACTCCAACAAGTGCGCCTTTTTTCGCCCAATTTGCCAAATTTTCAGCACCTTGGCGCCAAATCACACAGTTGATGAAATCAGCTTCGCGTTCGCCATTAGCATTTTTAAACCGACGATTGACAGCCACTGTAAAGGTTGCAACAGCAACATTTGTCGGTGTATAGCGTAATTCAGGGTCACGAACAATGCGCCCAACTAAAACAACATTATTAATCATTTGATAACCTCAATCCAATGTAAAATGGAATTAGTCTTCCACTTTGACAATCATGTGACGAAGAATATCTTCGTTGATTTTAGCAAGACGGTCAAATTCGCTTGTTGCTTCTGACGTTGATTCAGCTTCAAGCGTCACGATGTGATACAAACCTTCGCGGAAATCTTTGATTTCGTAAGCAAGTTTGCGTTTTTCCCAGTCTTTAGACTCAACGATAACGGCACCGTTGCTTGTCAAGATTTCATCAAAACGGGCAACGACAGCATTTTTGCTTTCTTCATCAATGTTTGGACGAATAATGTAAAGAATTTCGTATTTAGTCATTGATTTTTCCTCCTTTTGGACTAATGTCGCAGGTTGAGTCCTGCGAAAGTTGTGGTCTTGACCACAGAGAGTAATTATATCAAATCTCGCTTCATTTTGCAAGCACAAAAAAAGATTTGACAGGTTTGTCAAATCTTAAAAATTGCTTTTGCTGCTGCATAAACAAGCAAAATCGCACCAAGTACAATTCGATATTTCCCAAAGAAAGTAAAATCATGTTTTTTGACATAACCAATTAACCAGCGTACTGCAAGCATTGATACGCCGAAAGCAACAAGGCAAGCAAGCAGTAAGACTGCAAATTGCATGAAACCAAACGAATTGCCACCTTTAAAGAAGTGCCAGATTTTCAGCAAACTTGCTCCGAACATAATCGGAATACCAAGGAAAAAGGTAAATTCTGCAGCAACTTCACGGCTCACTCCAATCAAAAGTGCACCGACAATTGTTGCGCCCGAGCGCGAAGTACCTGGCATAAGCGCCAACACCTGAAAAAGTCCGATATAAAAAGCATAGCGATAAGGTAATTTGTCAACATCAAAAATCTTAAATGCGTGAGCCGGCACATATTTACGCTCAATGATAATGAAAGCAATCCCGTAAACAATCAAGCAAAGCGCAACGGAAACCAGATTATAAAATTTTGCATTAAGCCAATCATTGAGCGGAAGCCCAACAATAATTGCCGGAATACAAGCCAGGAAAACCTTGACCCAAAGTCGCCATGTGAGTTGAATTTCACGTGCTGTTTTCTGCTCGCTTTTTTTGAGTAGCTTGTTAAATGGCATAAGTTTGCGCCAATAAATTACAACAACAGAAAGAATTGCTCCAAGCTGAATAACTACATCAAACATTTCTTTAAATGCTGCTGTCTGATTAAGCTTGACAAATTCTTCAACGATAATCAAGTGCCCTGTTGAAGAAATCGGAAGCCATTCAGTAATTCCCTCAACAATACCTAAAATAATTGCACGGATAAAGTCCATTTTTTCTCCTCAAATTTTGACGACTTTTGACAATACGCAAGTCTATTTTTCAATCATTATATCATAAATTGACCAAAAAGACCTTACAGGCTTCCAAAAATGAGTGCATAAAGCAGAGACTTATTCGTTGAGAGTTGAAGCTTAATGCTACTGATATAAATATTCAGTCTTGACATTCATCTCAAAAAAGTTTATTATGGAAGCGATAGAGGTTGCGACCAATAGGACGCTGAATCGAGCGCAAGCACGCTAAGACATTCAGTAGAGGAGCGGTCGCCGAAAATCTTGCTTAGCTTGTTGGTAAGATTTGGGTCAACTGGGGATACTGGTTGAACTGTCGCGGAAACGCGGAGTGCTATTCGTAGTAAAAATGTAATTTTTTCAACGTTTGGCAATTTCTATTTGAGATTGCTTTTTTTGTTGTTTTTCTTGATTTAACTAAACTAACAAACCAAAGCCAGCACTTATCAAAAATTATTTTAGGAGAAAAAATTGGAAAATACTTCTCAAAACAACACGCAAGTCAAGCGTGGTCTGAAGCAGCGTCATTTGACCATGATTGCACTTGGCGGCACGATTGGAACAGGTCTATTCGTTACATCTGGTGCAACGATTTCACAGGCTGGGCCAATCGGTTCTCTCATCGCCTATGCTGCGATTGGGCTTATGGTTTTCTTTCTCATGACTTCGCTTGGAGAAATGGCAGCTTACTTGCCAATCTCAGGTTCATTTTCAGCATTTGCCAGTCGTTATGTCGGCAAAGATTTCGGATTTGCGATGGGTTGGAATTATTGGTTCAACGATGCGATTACAGTTGCCGTCGAGGCCGCAACTGTCGGGGTCGTCATGGGTTTTTGGTTGCCACACGTTCCATCATGGATTTGGTCGGCAATTTCATTGATTTTGATTTTGCTGATTAACCTCAGTTCTTCACGTGCCTATGGTGAAGCAGAATTTTGGATGTCTATCGTCAAGGTCGTTGCTGTTTTTGCTTTTATTATTATTGGTTTACTTTCAATTTTCGGTGCATTTACTTGGCATGGACTTAATATTGGAAATAATCTTTCTGCAGGTGGTCACGGGGGATTTGTCGGCGGATTCGCTGGAATTCTCGGTGTTTTCATGATTGCTGGTTTCTCATTTCAAGGAACTGAAATTGTCGGGATTGCGGCAGGAGAATCGGAAAACCCGCAAGTTGCTGTACCCAAGGCAATCAAACAGGTCTTTTGGCGGATTTTGATTTTCTATTTTATTTCTATTTTCATCATCGGTGCACTCATTTACTACAAAGACCCTAGCTTGCTCGCAGCTTCAACGACAAATATTGCTGTTGCGCCATTTACACTTGTTTTTCAGCATGCAGGACTTGCGGCTGCGGCTGCGATTATGAATGCTGTCATCTTAACTTCTGTTATTTCAGCGGCTAACTCTTGGCTTTATGCTGGTTCACGTACTTTGTACGCAATGGCTAATGCAGGAGACGCACCTAAAATTTTCGGAATTACTAATAAACATGGAATCCCAATGAATGCTGTCCTTGCGACTCTTGCCGTTGGACTCCTTGCTTTTGTCACTTCAATTTTCGGACCCAATATTTATCTGTATCTTGTTGGAGCATCTGGTCTATCCGGTTTCCTTGCTTGGATTGGGATTGCCATTGTCCATTTCCGTTTCCGACGGGCTTACGTGGCGCAAGGTCACAAGATTGAAGACCTTCATTATCATGCGCGTTGGTTCCCTGTCGGCCCAATTTTGGCGCTTTTGATGTCAATTATCATTGTAATCGGTCAAGTCACAACGATTTCAACCGATGGTGGACAAGGTTTGCAAAATATCATCATCACTTACTTGGCACTCCCTCTCTTTCTCATTTTATACTTTGGCTACAAATTTGTGAAAAAGACCAAAACAATTCCACTTGAAGATGTCAATTTGGAACATGATTTTGAGTAATTCGAACACCGCAAGACAAATGAAGCAGAAACTTATTTCAAAGCTAGTGCTGCTTATCAAGTCGCTAGGTCTTGTGATTACTACCAGTTCTATTTTACAAAAAATGACCTGAAATACAGGTCATTTTTTTATAGCAATTTCAAATCTCGGTGGAATTTCTTTTCCGAATACACTTCAAGCGAGCCATCGGGTGCTTTAACCAGATATTCACCAATCTGTCCAAAAGCCGGGATTCGTGGCTGATTGACGACCAGATAAATGTCGTATGGATAAGCATTGGCAAAAGTACCTGTTTCTGCATAAAGCAGTATCCAACTCACTGCCGCTTCAACAGGGCGTGCGTCTTTTCCTTGCATTCCGTTTTCTCTGAGCTTTTTTTGTTCCATTTTACTCATGACCAGTTTACCGCTCCACGAGAGCTGCTGAGTTTTGAAAGCTTCCAAAAGCCAGGGCTCATTTGCTGGTTTTTCTGTGCTGATTTGCCAAAAGTCAATGGTGGTATTTCCAAGTTTTGCTTTCATGATGAAATTCCTCTTTCTACGGCTCAACAAGCACTTAAAGATAAGCGAGCTTATCTTTCAAGCACTCGCACAGCCTTCTATGGCTCAACAAGCACTTGACGATAAGCAGAGCTTATCTTTCAAGCACTCGCACAGCCTTCTATGGCTCAACAAGCACTTGACGATAAGCAGAGCTTATCTTTCAAGCAACTCGCACAGCCTTTTTTATTAAACTTATTATACTCCCGATTTTTTAACTTTCTGGACTTTGTTCCAAACATGGAATATTTTATCGCAATGGTGTGTACCACCTCTGCAATTCATGTTGTCTTATTGCGGGAGCAACAGACTGATGACCAGAAAAGCAGTGATAACAAGAAAAGCAACGGCCAATTTTTTAGCAGATTTTCGTTCTTTTTCCGTAAAATCAGGATTGTTCATCTTGCCAATCTGAATTACTGCAGCAAGCGCAAAACCAGCGATAGAAGCAAGCGTTCCTATCCAAACTTCAAGATTAATTGCAATAAGAACTCCTACAGTAAGCAAAGCGCCTATCCAAATTTTTCTGCCATATCCGAAAAATGAATGATTAAAATAATTAAGATAAACTGCGGGAATAACATATTTTTTAGTGATTCTGCCTTGTCTGATAAGAATGAATGCCCCACCAAAAGTAATGATGAATGATAAAATTGAAACAAAAATTATCCCTAACATAAACATCGCCTTCTTTTCTTCTTTTTCTTATTATACACCCGATTTTTTAGAAGTTCGATTTTTTCCCAAATTTGATGTTTTTAATGTTTATCGTCTTGTATTTTCATGATAAGCGATGATGTTCATTCGCCTGAGCGCCAGAATTGACCACTAAAATAATATTTTGTAAAATTGAAGTAATCACTTGCTAAGTTAAAAGGCTTTACGGTTTTTGCACCACAAAGCCTTTTTGCAAGATATTTCTACTTATTTTGATGTTTAGGGCACCTCTAAAAACTCAGAAATTCCGAATTTGGCTAAATTTTCCAAACTCTTCGTCTTCCTCCTAGACTTGCATCAGCAAGCCTTCGTCGTCAATCCTCGATTTTGAAAAATTTAGCTCAAATTCGAAATTAGCAGTTTTTAGAGGTGCCCTTTAATTTATTCTATTTCGTTACGAGAGTTTATGCGCCAAGAGACATTTTCTAATCATTAACTTCAACAACCTTATCTCCAAAAAGCGTTTTGGCAAGCTGCAGATTTTCGTCAACTGGCTCACTTTCCTGCTCTGATTGCTCTTGCGGGTTTTCTGTTTTTAGACTGGCAACATAGTCGGCCCGAATTTCTTGCCAGTCATTTTCTGCAAGTGCAATAATTTCAGGTGAAAAGCCGCAGATGCTACTAAGAAGATTACCGAAAGTGAGTTGCAAATCAGCGTTTTCGGTCACGCGCCTTGCAAGATTTTCATGTGGAAATGTGACGACAACAAATTGTGCGCCTGCTGCACGCGGTTCGGTGTTATTAAGCAAGGCGCGGTCTGCTGGGCGAGTAACGCTCGCAACAATTTCCGGCCATGCGCCGATTACGGCTTGGCGCGCTTCATTTGTTGCTTCAGCGAGTGCTTTGAAAATCAAATCACGATTGACCGTATTGGCTTTAGATGATTGAGATGTTTTGGGAGCAGGCTGCTTTGACGAATTGGTCAACTGAGAGACTGGTGCAATTTGGTTTGTGCTAAGCTGCGTTTTGAGCTGATTAACCTCCGCTCTGAGTGCTGCTAATTCTTGAGCGACATTTTCTGGAACTTCTGATTTTGACGGACTGGTCAAATTTTGTCCCACTTCTGCCAATCGCATGGTCATTACATCGGCAGCGATTTTTGTCTGCGTTGTTTCCTTGATTGTTTTCAAACTTTCAATCGCAATATTAATCCAACTGAAAAGCTGTTTCCTATCAAATTTGCCTGTTTTGTCCAGCAGCATATCTCGAAAATATGCTAATAAATCTTCCGTAAAACGAAGCATATTCTTACCTTCGGCAAAAATTTTGTCTAATTCTGCCAAGGCGCTTGTTTCATCAAACGTCCTCAACGCTTCAACATAGTCAACAAGTGCTTCATTGGCAATCGAACCTGTAACCAAAAGTGCATCTTTTTCTTGCAACTGCCCTTCTGAAAAGCTCAAAGCCTGGTCCAAAAGCGACAGGGCATCGCGCATACCTCCTTCGGCTGATTTTGCAATGACATCAAGCGCAGCAGCATCGTAATCAACAGCTTCATCTTGTAAAACCTCAGCCAAATGTGCACGAATATCTGCCGTAGTAATTGATTTAAAGGCAAAGCGTTGAACACGTGAAATAATCGTTGCCGGAATTTTCTGCAGCTCTGTTGTTGCAAGAACGAACACCACATTTTCCGTAGGTTCTTCTAAAGTTTTCAAAAGTGCATTAAATGCACCTGTTGAAAGCATATGAACTTCATCAATGATATAAACCTTGTAAGTTGCCTGCGAAGCGGCATAAGTGGATTTATCGCGAATTTCACGGATTTCGTCCACGCCATTATTACTGGCAGCATCAAGCTCAATGACGTCTTCCAAGGTTCCTTTTGTGATACTTTCGCAGATAAAACAATGATTACACGGTTCTCCATCTACTTGATTGGGGCAATTTATCGCCTTTGCAAAAATTTTAGCCGCAGAAGTTTTCCCTGTCCCGCGTGGTCCGCTGAAAAGATAAGCATGTGAAATCTGATGATTAACAATCGCATTTTTCAGCGTTGTTGCCACCACCTCCTGACCAATCATTTCGTCAAATCTTTGACTTCGATATTTTCTGTAAAGTGCTTGATAAGCCACATTTTCCTCCTATAAAAATCCTTTGACGACTTCCTCAGGGTCTGCCGGGTCTTGCGTTCCATCATAATTATCTACGCCACCGCTGTAACCATAATCTTTTAAGATTTCTGTCAAACCATCACGTGACTGAATTAGTTCATCAATATCGTCTGAATAATAGGATTTCAATGCATTTTTTAATGCCCAAATTCGCGCCCTGTCAATCGTTTGCTCATCTGCTTCACTGGCTGCAAAAAAGATTTTCCGAGCTTTACCATCAAACAATGCCCAGCCAATAGCTAAATCACAGGCAGGGTCTGCTTTGACGGACTTGTCAAAAGCCAAAACATTTGTCAATTTTCCATTTTTTACCCGTAAATTTTGGGCACAAAAATCGCCATGAACCCAGACTGCTGGTTTTGTCCATGGTTTTTTGACCGCTTTATCAAATTTTTCATGAAGAAACTCAACCGGAACAAGCTTTTTGAAATTGAGCAACAAATCAGTAATTTCAGCCTCAAAGAATGGCAAATCTGCACCTGCAAACGCATTTTCAAAGCTTGGTGTTGGCGCACCTTCCGTATCCAACCGATGAAGTTGATACAAAAAATG
The DNA here is from genome assembly GCA_021781855.1 of Bacillota bacterium. Classification (GTDB taxonomy): domain Bacteria; phylum Bacillota; class Bacilli; order Lactobacillales; family Streptococcaceae; genus Lactococcus. The sequence continues at coordinate 9,302 of JAJXWC010000073.1, forward strand.
CCCTAATTCGCGTGCAAATTGCTTTGTATCCCCCATATTTCCCGGATTAACGATTGCACCATCTTTTTCTTCAAAACGCTCAGAGAGAAATTTTTCAATTTTTTCGTTCATTTGTCCCTACCTCAAAAAATTTAAAATCTGTCATTTTGCATAAAATTTCAGCAAATTCTTCCAAATATCTTGTATCAATTTCATCATAAAATCCGATTTCTGATGCATCTAAATCAAGCACACCACCAAGCTTTCCGTCTTTAACCAAAGGTACAACAATTTCTGATAATGCACGTGAATCACAAGAAATATAATTTTTATGCAATTTGACATTTTCTACAAGTATTGTCTTACGCTCCTGAGCCGATTGTCCGCAGACACCTTTACCCAATTCAATCTCAACACAAGATACCGAGCCTTGAAAAGGTCCCAAAATCAATTTTTCACCATTAAATAGATAAAAACCTGTGTAGACCTGCTGAGGCAGAAAATTCCACAATAAAGCCGCTGCATTTGCCAGGTTAGAAATCGTATAATTCTGGTCGCTTAACAGCCCTTTAAGCTGCAAATTCAATAGTTCATAGCCTTCAATTTTTTCTTCTCTATTCATTATTTCCTCTATATATTGTCTATTTTTATCTCAGCAGTGCGTGCTAAGCTTCGAATTTCGCTCGACTGCCCTAGGGTCAGCCGCTTCAGCGGCTTGACTTCTGGGACAGGGTAACCTCATATCGAAGATGTGAGGTTGTGCCCTAAATTCGGTGGGAGTTGAAACTCCCACTGAATAAGTCTCTGCTTCATTACGGTAGCAGAAATATCCGTCAGAATGGCAAACTTTACTTCCATTTTGTACCAGTAAAGTCTCCGCATTTGCACTCAGCGAATGAACAGGCAAAGTGAACTTCCCCTCGCATCAGCAAGGAGTCTTTCTGCCTTTGGCGAATCAACCGTTTCAATCTCATTATACCATTTTTCGAAGTCAATTTTTAGAGCCACAATTCCATTTCGCGTCTTTGTGTGCAAAAACCAAGATGCTCATAAAATTCAAGCGCAGAGCCAGGAAATTCCCAAACATTAAGCTCAATTCTTGAACAATCTTCTGCACGAGCAAAGTCCTTTAGATATTCCATCAAAGCACCGCCAATACCATGCTGTCGCCCATTTTCAGCCACACATAAG
>JAJXWC010000074.1 GCA_021781855.1 Bacillota bacterium
GTTGAAACTCCCACTAAATTTAGTCGAGCGAAATTCGAAGCTTAGTACTGCTTATCCCACCGCCTAAAAGGCGGGGGTATTAGCACGTACTGCTGAGATAAAACAAGCTAGATTTTTGAGAAAAAGGCAAATGAGTATAAAAAATCTGCTAAAGCAATATTTTTTACCATAAATGTAATACAAATAGTTATGAAGTATTAAAAATACATGATAAAATAGTCCTATGACCTTCTCAATACGGTTGGCAGTGAAAGGAGTTCTTATGAACCAGTCTTACAGTAAAAAGAAAAAGATTGCCCAAACTATGATTTTAGCAGGTGCTTTAGCCTCAACAACAGAACTTCTTTTGCATTTCAATGCGCCAAGAGTTGAAGCATCAACTGTTGCAAGCAAAGAAAACTTCATCAATCGTATTGCTGCCTCTGCTAAGCCTGTCGCCGACGCTAACGGGCTTTATCCTTCAATCATGATTGCACAGGCAATTTTGGAGAGCAACTGGGGAACAAGCCAACTGGCAAATGCACCTTATTACAATCTTTTCGGTATTCAAGGCAGCTATCAAGGCAAAAGTGTCATTTTTCCTACGCATGAGTATATCAATGGAAAATTAACGCTGAAAAATCTCGCTTTTCGTGTTTATCCTTCACTTTCAGCCAGTTTTTCAGATAATGCTTTCATCTTAAAAACAACAAATTTTGGAAATGGACCTTTTTATGCGGGAGTTTGGCGAGCGAATACAACAAATTACCAGCAAGCAACTGCCGCGCTAACTGGAAAATATGCAACAGGCCCAAATTATGGTGCTTCGCTCAACCGAATTATTTCCCTTTATGACCTTACTCGTTTTGATTATACGTCAGGCAATATTGCTTCCTCTAAGGGAAGTTCCACAACCGCAACTTATACAGTAAAAGCGGGCGACAGCTTATGGGCAATTTCTCAAAAATACAGTATCAGTATCGCCCAAATTAAAAGTTGGAATCAGCTCAAAACAGACCTTATTCATATTGGCCAGGTGCTTCAAATCGGTAGCTTGAAAACTCCAAGTGTCAGCAATTCTGAGCAAACCTCATCAACAATAACGTTCAAAGTTCAGGCGGGTGACACGCTCTCCGCTCTGGCTCAAAAATATAATACTTCCGTTGAGCAGCTCAAAGCAATTAATCATCTCTCTGGCGATTTAATCATTATCGGACAAAAACTTACAGTCAGCACAAATAAAACAACAGCTCCTACACCAACTTCCCAAAACATAAATGCTCAAAATTCGATTCACAAAGTTATTGCCGGCGACAGTCTTTGGAGTTTAGCCCAAACCAATCAAACCAGTATCCAACAAATCAAAGCCTGGAATCACCTGAGCAGTAACTTGATTGTCATTGGTCAATATTTAAGAGTCAGATAATGAATGAGATAAAAAAACTGCGAAATTCGCAGTTTTTTTATAAGATGAGTCAACTCAGATTTCTTATCTCAATTTGACAAGAGCGCATGGTCTCTAGCGCCGCCAAATGTTTTTCAGGAGACACACCTGCGCAACAAGCCGCATCAACTATGATTTTGACCTCAGGTGCATGAGCTTTGATAAGAAGTGCATTTGAGACCACACAAATATCGGTGCAAATTCCAATAAGTTCAACTTCATTGAATTTTTCGTCACGAACAAACTCGGCAAGCTCAAGTGAGCCGAACGTATTTTTCTCAAAAATTTGACGATAACCAAGCTGCGCTTCCTTGCGAATTTCCCAGCCAAATGTATCTTTGACACAATGAATAACTGGTAAATTTTGCCCTTCTTGCGTTGTCAAATAGTCAGAAAAATGCGTATCCTGTGTCGCTACACGTTCTTCCAATGCATAGCTTGCAATCTTGTCAAGCACGTTCGGTACGATTGCAGTAGCCTCTGGTGTTCCCAAACTTCCGTCAATAAAATCATTTTGAAAATCAACGACAACAAGCAGTTTTTTCAAATCAACCTCCACATTTTTGACCTGTGTTTTCAACATTTCCTACCAAAATTGAAGCAGTCACTTGCTAGGTTAAAATTGAGTTTCGTCAGGATTTGTCGCAAGACCAGCACTACCATGTAGGCTGTCAATAAATTTAATATCCTCGGCTGTCAAATCAATATCGAAAATAGCTCCATTTTCCACAATCCGTGATTGTGTCACCGACTTAGGCAAAGGAAGGTAACCTTTTGCTAAACTCCAAGCAAGCACCACTTGTGCCACTGCCTTGTTATATTTTGCCGCCAAATCCTTGAGCGCTTCAATACCAAAAATCTTACCTGTTCCGAGCGGGCTGTATGCTTCCGTCAAAATATCATGCGCCTTATTGTAGGTTACAATATCTTCTTGCTGGTCTGACGGATTCACCATGATTTGATTGACTACAGGCTTGATTTCGGCTGTTTTGAGCAAATCATCCAAGTGATGCGCATGGAAATTAGAAACACCAATTGCACGGATTTTTCCGGCTTTTACTGCTTCTTCCATTGCCTTCCAAACTGCACTATTACGCGCTGCATTGTTTGGACGCGTAGGCAATGGATTTGGCCAATGAATCAGATAAAGGTCCACATAATCCAACCCTAATTTTGCTAAACTTTCATCAATCGCAGTTCGTGCATCATCAGCCGTTGCACCAAGCCACAACTTTGTTGTCACGAAAAGTTCTTCACGCGCAATTCCGCTGTCTTTAATCGCCTTTCCAACAGAATCTTCATTACCATAAACCGCCGCAGTATCAATATGTCTATAGCCTGCTTCAAGCGCCCATTTTACTGCATTGTACGCTTCAGCTCCATCTTTTGACTGCCAAGTTCCAAAGCCCACTTTAGGAATTTTTACACCATTTGCAAGTGTGTAAGTATCTGTTAAAGTCATAGAATTTTTCCTCCGTTTCTTATTATATTCTAACATTTTTCTTAGTCCTTTTTGAACAATTTGAATTCAAAAGCAAAAACAATTCTGTAAAAAATGCTAAAATAGAAGAAATAAGAAAAGAGGTAAAAATCATGGCAGAAGTAGAATCTTTCCAACTTGACCACACAAAAGTTCTTGCACCTTACGTGCGCTTAATTGACGCTGAAAAAGGGCCGCACGGTGACATCATCACTAATTTTGATGTGCGTTTCGTCCAGCCCAATGCAAATGCTATCGGCATGGCAGCATTGCACACGATTGAGCACAGCATGGCAAGTCTTATCCGTGACCGAATCGACGGCATGATTGACTTTTCGCCCTTCGGCTGTCAAACTGGATTCCACATGATTATGTGGGGCGAACATTCCGCTGAAGAAATCGCAAAAGTCATCAAATCTTCACTTGAAGAACTTGCAAGCCCCGAATTCGGCTGGGAAAACGTTCCTGGTGTTGCCGAAAAAGAATGTGGAAATTACAAAAATCACAGCCTTTTTGGTGCACAAGAATGGGCAAAGAAAATCCTAAGTGAAGGCATTTCTAAAAATCCGTTTGTCCGCGAATTAATCTAAATGGAGCAAAAGTTTTTAAACGAAATTTATAATTTAGTGTTAGACCGCGATATTCGTGAATGGGAACGTCAGGAACTTTTGCAAGCTAAACAGAATTTAGAATCCGGAAAAAGAGAAAAACAGGTCATTAACGCGTTGGAAGCTCAGCTACGTCCGCTTGCTCTACGTCAAAACTTGACTCCAAAAGTTAGTCAATTTTATCAGTCAATCAGCAATGGAAAATTCTCAGTCGGTCTTGATAAAGCAGTAAGTCGTGAAACAGACCTTTCATCAAAAACAGCTAAAGTTCCTCTTGAGTATCAGGAACGCGCAATCTTTGCCGGTGGTTGCTTTTGGTGCATGGTTGAACCTTTTGACACCAGACCTGGTGTTCTGGCTATTACCAGCGGATTTACTGGCGGAGAATCAGAATATCCAATCTACGATACACTGGCAACATCTGGTCACGTTGAGGCTGTAGAGATTATTTTTGACAATCGAGTGATGAGTTATGAATACTTGCTCGAAATTTACTGGTCAATTATCAATCCGACAGATGCAGGCGGACAGTTTTTAGACCGTGGTGCCCAGTATCAAAGCGCCATTTTTGTAGGGAATGAAACGCAACGAAAAATAGCGGAGCAGTCCAAGCAGAAAATCGCAAAACACTATCCTTTGCCAATCGTCACAATGATTCGTGACGCAAGTACTTTTTGGCCTGCCGAAGAATATCATCAGGATTGGTATAAATACAATCCAAAGCGGTACAAAATAATGGAAAAAGCACGCAAACGCTACTATAAGCAGTCTATTTTGACAAATTTTTTGAAAAGAGGACAATAATGGGAAAATATCAACTTGACTATAAAGGTCAGGCTGCTGTTCAAAAATTTCACGAAAAGAATTCTAACGTAAAATCAGACAAACAAGCTAAAATCGAAGAACTGAAAGCCCAATATCTCAAGAATAAGAAAACGGAGAAAAAATGAAGAAACTCAACATCGCCTATGTTGGCTTCGGCAAATCAACTAACCGTTATCACATTCCTTATGTGAAAACACGTGAAAATTTCAATATCTCACGAATTGTGACACCACATCTTGGTAAACGCCCTGAGGAAGTCGAACTCAAAGCTAACGGAACTATTTTTTCCACTAATATTGATGATATTATCAATGATAAGAGTATTGATTTGGTCGTCGTTGTCACACCAGCAAAGTTTCACTATGAGACTGCCAAACAACTCTTACTTGGCGGAAAAAATGTACTCTGCGACAAGCCATTAGTCGAAACATTGGCACAAGCTGAAGAATTGGTCAAGATTGCACAGGAAAATAATCTTTTCTTCATGCCTTTCCAAAATCGTCGTTTTGACAGCGATTTTCTTACGGTCAAACACGTTATTGACACAGGATATTTGGGTGAACTCATTGATATTACGGTCAATATGGACCATTTTAGACCGCAAGATGCGAGGGAGGGAACTCACTTTGACGGTGCTTGGTATGGGCACGGCGTTCACATGACTGACCAGATGATTTCACTCTTTGGTAAGCCCGAAGATATTCAATACGACATTCGAAGCACTCGCAAACTTTCTGAAACTGATGATTATTTTTCTGTCAATTTTATCTATCCAAATCTTCGGGCAACGGTTGCAGCTACTGAACTTGCAGCTCTTGCACATCCAAAATGGATACTTTACGGCAGTCGCGGTACTTTTATAAAAATGGACGTTGACCAACAAGAAAACGATTTGAAAGTCGGTATAATGCCTGGCACAGAGGGATTTGGTCAAGACAGTGCACAAGATTTTGGCACACTAACTTATTACAACGGCAACGGTGACCGCATTGTCAAACATATCCCAACTATCCAAGGTGATTACGGTCGCGTTTATGATAGCGTATATGAAACTTTAGTAAACGGCATACCAAAATTAGTCTCCGATGAACAAATTCTGGCAGTAATTTCAGCACTGGAAAACGGATTTAACCTATAAGCTAAACAAACCTAAATTTCTCAATCATGGGAAATTTTTATTTTGCCAAAATTTCCATGATATAATATAAAAAAAAGGAGTTCCCATGATTGAAATAGAAAATCTTACAAAAAATTACGGTACAACAACAGCACTAAAAAATCTGAATCTTGTCATTCCTGAAGGACAAATTTTCGGCTTTCTAGGGCACAATGGAGCCGGAAAATCAACAACTATCAAGTGTTTAACCAGTATTATTGAAGCAACGAGCGGTGATATTTTTGTGGACGGACTGTCACTTGCCACAAATCGTTTGAGCATCAAAAAGCGAATTGGTTATGTACCAGACACGCCAGATATTTTTCTCCAGCTTTCAGCCAATGAATATTGGAATCTGATTGCATCAGCTTTTGAGCTTTCAGAGCAAGAAAAAAATCAACAAGTTGCTAATCTGACAAAACTTTTCGATATTGAAGGTAAAGAAAACCAAACGATTGAAAGTTTTTCTCATGGTATGCGTCAAAAAGTGATTGTGATTGGGGCACTTTTATCTAATCCTGATATTTGGATTTTGGATGAACCTCTACAAGGATTAGACCCGCAAGCTTCCTATGACTTAAAATCTTTGATGAAAGCTCATGCCGCTCAGGGAAAAACCGTCATTTTTTCCACTCATGCGCTCGAAGTTGCTCAACAGCTCTGTGACCAGCTCGCCATTCTAAAAGCAGGAGAATTAATCTATACGGGCACCGTTGATGCACTTTTAGAATCCGCAGATGATGCCTCTCTTGAATCTGTTTATTTGAAAATGGCTGGTCGTCAAGATAAGCAAATTAGTGAAGGAGCTGCCAATGAACAGCCAACAAATTAAAACACTTTTTACAATAAATCTTCTCTATGCCAATCCGCAAGTTACCCGCCGTCAGCGTGATAAAAAAAGAACAAATAAATCGTTAACACGCAGCATTCTTTTTCAATATAGCCTCTCTGCCATAATTTTACTGTTGGTATTCAGCATTCAAATGCTAATGATTGACCTTCCGCATTATCCCGGCTATTTTACCTTTTACTGCGCACTTTTTGCCTTGATGACCTTCTCACAGGCCGTTTCCGCCCTACACAATATTTTTTACGAAAGCAAAGATTTACAGGACTACCTTCCTCTTCCTTTTACTAACACTAGCATTTTCTTTGCCAAATTCTTGGCTGTAGGTTTTATTGTTCTGCCCTTTCTTGTTCCCGTGTTGGCACTTTTTGTGATTACAGGCTTGCGAGCAACTGGGATTCTGGGATTATTTTTGGCACTTGTAGCTTTTGTACTTTTTTTCTTGCTTTTTCTGCTTTTGAGCACTTGGATTGTCTCCCTTCTGGTTCAATCAAAACTTTTTCAGCGCTATAAAAAAATTGCAAGTCTTTTTCTGACTTTCATTCCTCTTATCGGCGTGATTGGAGGAATGACTTTTCTCAATCTGCAAGTACAGCAGGTTGATTATACCGTCAAGACATTACCAGACCGTCCTGTTTTACTCCCTTTTCTGCCTTTTCATGACTGGCTCGTTCGTCCTTTCTCACTTATAAGCCTAATAAGCTTACTTATTATTTTGGCTTTGCTTGCTGGACTTTATTTCCTTATCCGTAAGGTCACTATTCCGCAGATGTTTCAGATTTTGCTTGACGAAAGTGTATCTGCTCCTGCGACAAAATCTCACAAAGCGGCTATTTACAAAAACTTTCCGCAACAACTTTTTCATTACAATCTTGGACTTTTGAAAAATCCGACACTTTGGATTCAGACCCTCACAGGAAGTTTTGTTTTCCCGATTGCTATGCTTGCAGGCAGCGCTAGCTCAGGTAATCTCAATCTTTCAGGAATTCCCCCGAAATATTTTTCTGTTTTTTTCATTGTCGGTTTAGCTTTTGCTTTAATTTCAATTAATAATAGCTCGATTGTGGCAATGATTATTTCTTTAGACCGCGAAAATTTTAGTTATATTCAAAGTTTACCGCTGCATTTAAAAACTTATCTGCGCGCTAAATTTCATTTCGCTTTTGAACTACAGCTTTTACTGGATTTGGTGATTTTACTGATAATTTCTCTGATTTTGCGGCTTTCTCCTTTATTGATTTTAGGAACTTTACTAGGAAATATTTTAGGTGTTTATTTGACTTCTTTGCATTATTTTGCACGCGACTGGCGTTTATTGACCTTAAATTGGACAGCCGTTTCTCAGCTTTATACCCGCGGAACAGGTAGTTTTGCTTTATTCTTTGTTTTCTTCGGCACATTTATCGGTGCTGGTCTGGTCATCGGTCTTGCCGCCTTTCTTTTATCCGTTTTGCCGTTCACATTCGTGATTAATATTGTTCTGCTGCTTTTACTGATTGGAGGTGCAATTTTGGTTGAACTGCACTATCGAAAACGTTTTTGGAAATTATTCAGATAAAGGAGGTTAAAATGCAAGAAAATATTATTTTTAGACGAATCATGCTGGGACTTTATTTGTTTTTCGGCTTGAGCGTGAATGTCATTTATGGCATTATTTTCGGACTCAGCCTGAATTCAGTGGAGCTTTCTCTGCCTACACGATTGATTCTTTCAGCTTTATTACTGCTGACCTTTTTAGCCGCTTTAGGCTTGCTATTATTTGATGTGCTCTTTTTCAGATACCGAGCGCGCAATCTTTTCTGGTTGCTTTTTCCTTTTTTGGGCGGACTAATTTTTGGTTTTAGAGCATTATTCAGTAAGAAAGCGCCACAAGCCTTTCGATTAGCAGAAAAATCATGGAATATCTGGGCACTTTTCGGACTGCTAGGTTTAGACCAAACAACAGGAATGTTTTTTGGTTTATTTCCTAATCAAAAAGCGCTAGCTATCTGGCAGATTGTCCTTGACTTGCTACTTCTTGCAGCAACGATTGCTTATTTTGTTTATTGGGGGCGCAAACGGGCAAGAGTCCAATGGCGCTGGCAAAATATTTGGCATAATAAATGGTGGATTATTTTAGCACTTGCTGCAATGACCGCCTTTGCTTATCTCTATCCGTGGCTTTTAAATATTTTACATCTTGGACTGCCTATGCCACAAAATCAGGCTGAACTTAATAGTTTAGCTCAAAGCACACCCGCTTTTTTGATGTGGATACATCTTGCCGTCGGTGCACCGATTATGGAAGAAACAATTTTTCGGGCAGGAATTTATGAACTGGTTTCACCGAAACATCCCAAGATTGCCTTGTTTGTCTCTGCGATTTTGTTTGCAAGTATCCATCTTTTAGGACCCGATTTGCTGAATTGGAAAATGTGGCTGATTTATCTAGTACCTGGATTTGCATTGGCTGGTTTGTATTATAAGACACGAAAAGTCGAGGCAACCATGACCGTTCACTTCATTTGGAATGGATTGCTGAATTACTTTTTACCTTGAAATTAAGACTTCCCAAAAGGAAGCCTTTTTAATCTGGGAAGCATTAACAATATAATGAAGCAGGTCGGCAGTCCACAGGAACTTTTGACTTATCCGTTTTAGCAAATGTCACTAAAGAAAAAAGCTTATCCCCCCAGATAAACTTTTTTCACACATCATTATTTTAATAGGATTTTCAAAGGCTTATCATTCGCCCACTTAAAAACTTTTCATCTTTTGATATGGAAAGTTCTTAGGCAGACGGATGATAAATCATATCAGCTCATCTGATGTACATAATATATTCAGCTGAGCTGATTGTTCTTTAGAGTGCGAACAAGACAAGTTGTAAAGCTGCCGCCAGAGCATAAAATCCAATTGCAAACATCATAACACGACTATGCTTGAGCATTGATTGCCGGCTGAGTAATAGTAATCCGTAAAAACCGAGTGCAAGCAGCAGACCTGCACCATGAACTAATGCCGTGGAAAAAGGTTCAAGTGCGAAATATTCTGCCAGAGAAATCAGCGCCGCTATCGGCAAAAGACTGGTTAGTATCCAATGATACGTCACACCAAAACTATAAGATACTCGCTTTGAGCGCCATTTAGCAAGGGAAAATAAAACAACCGATAAAGCAAGTGACATTACAATAGGTGAAGTCCATAACATGAATTGGCTAAACGCTGAAAGCTGACTTTCTTCCTGAAGCAATGGCCATTGAATCATCAGCGACAACATGATAAAAGTGACAAAAGAGCCAAACATTCCGAGTCGTGAAAGCCGCATCTGATTGTCAATGATTTTGTAAGAGCCTGAGAACATAAAAATCTCCTTTTCATTTTTTTCTTATATTTTTATTATACTATTCTTAGAATATATTTGAAAACGATATGCAAAAACTCGCCCCAACTGACGAGTTTTTTTGTAAGATACAGCACATAGAAGCTACTAATTTTGAGTTAGAGTCACTTTTACTCAGCTTCCCATTCATCATATATATTTTCCATGACCGCATTATAATATGAATAGAGAATTCTGGGATTTTTAGACGATTGATAAAGTGTCCACTTTACATAAAACATCCCCGTCCCATTAAAATGTGCTAATATATTATTTTTATCGTTTTCATCTATTGCAATTCCAACTTTTTTACCAATATTATTGGTAGAAGAATCTAAACTAGCAATGTGATGATATGTTTTTCCTTCAAAAAATAATGTATTTTCAGAAACGGTATAGTATCCAAACTTTTCATTTCTTGGATACAGAGCAAGCATCCCACCAACAACAAATATTATTACTCCTGCAATAAATATTAGCTTCCATTTTTTCATACTAATTCTCCGTATGAAATTGTTCTGGGTGACTAATGCCGTTAAACCAAGAACAGTTTACATGACCATCGCTTTTTAGATTTCCATTGCAATAAATATTGCCTGCTCCAGTTCCCAACATTTGTCCTGCGGCTTCTGAAACGCAGTATCC
>JAJXWC010000075.1 GCA_021781855.1 Bacillota bacterium
CTAACATCAGTGGTGGAGAAAGAATCCCCCACTGATGAAGTAATCACTTCAACTTGAGAAGTGTTGCCTTCACTCTGCTGCCGCAGAAGCAAGCTGTTTTAGTAGCTAGACTTTTCGGATAGGATAACCTATGATGAAGTGAGTACTTCAATTGTTTGTTTATGAGAACCTCTAAAAACTCAAATTTATCAGAAAGAGTTTTTGGAGGAACTCTTACATTTAGAATTGGCTTTAAAAAATAAAATATTCATATAGGAGTGAATGTTATAATGAACAAATCAACTAAAATTGTCTTGGGTATTGCAACTCTTGCAAGCGCTTCCTTGTTAGCTGCCTGTGGTAGTTCTAATGCAAGCGGTTCAAAGTCCTCTACACCAAAGGCAGCAGACAAAAACATCAACCTTTGGACTTTTGCGGATATGAAACCGCAAATCCAAGAGTATGAAAAAGAAAACCCTAACGGGTACAAAATCACAGAAACCGTTATTCCTTATGCTGACTTCCAAACTAAATTGGATAAAGTTTTGGGAACAAGTAAAGCACCTGATATGGTTGCCCTTGATGCTGGTTTTGTAAGCAAGTATGTTGATTCTGGAATGCTTGCAGACCTTGCCCCTTATGGTGTAGCTAGTGCAGCAAAAGATGCTTTCCCTTACACACTTGATATTGGTAAAGACAGCAGCGGAAAACAAGTTGCTATTTCTTATCAAGCTGCTCCAGGCGCACTGTATTTTAATGCTCCATTGCTTCAAAAGTATGCAGGTATTGACCCAACAGATACAACAGCGGTTGATAATGCATTTTCAAGTTGGGCTAATGTAGAAAAGACAGCCGAAACAATCAAGACAAAATCTAATGGTCAAGCTTATCTCTTCTCATCGCTTCAAGATATGTATATGCCTGCCATCGGTGGACGTACAGAAGGTTGGGTTTCTAAAGATAATAAACTCCAAATTGACCCTTCATTGCTTACTAACTTGACAATGATGAAAGATTTCGTTGACAAGGGGCTGACGCAAAATACAGTTGGTCAAAACTCTGACTGGTTTGCTGGAATGTCTAATAACAAAATTGTGGCTTATTCACTTCCATCATGGGGACTTTTCTACTGGTTGAAAGATTATGCTAAAGGAACAACTGGAGACTGGCGGGTTACTGCTGGACCTCAAGCGTATTCATGGGGTGGAACTTGGTTCGGTGCAGTTAAAGGCACGAAAGATGAAGCCAATGCAGCTAATTTGGCAATTTACTGGTCAACAAATACTAAATTCCAAACATGGCAAGCTTCTGCTAATACAGACTTTGTAGATACTCAAAGTGTTGACACAGCAGTTGCTGCTCAATATGATAAAGCCCCAGTTGCTGGTAGCCCTATCGGTACACAAAATCCTTACCCAGTATTTGCTCAACAAGCGAAGAAGATTAATGGTAGCATCATTACTAAGTACGACCAGAACATCCAAAACCTTTGGATTAATGATGTTATCAATACTTATTGTAATGGTAAAGAATCTGAAGATAAAGCGATTGCAACATTCAAATCTGATGTTAAGAGTGCTTATCCTGAATTAACTACGAACTAAAATAGTGATTCATATCGATTAAAAGAACCGAATCCTAACCATTCGGTTCTTCTTTTATGGAGGGTAACATGGAAAAAACGAAAAAGAAACCAACTAAAAAGTTGAAATTCGAGAAGTATAATCGTTATGGTTATTATTTCTTAATTCCATTTGCGATTGGTTTTCTTCTCTTTCAATTATATCCAATTATTTATACTTTTCAGATTTCCTTTACAAGTATGAATAACTGGCAAACATTGGCAACAGCAACAAATGTCGGATTGGGAAATTTTGTGACTTTACTGACGCAAACGCCTTTGTTTATTCAGAGTTTGCAAAATACACTGCTTTTGTGGATTTTAAACTTTATTCCGCAGATTTTAATGGCTTTGATTTTGGCAGCTTGGTGGACAAACAGAAGATTGGCTCTGAAAGGCTCTAGTTTCTTCAAAACGGTCTTTTATTTGCCAAACATGATTATGGCGGCATCTGTTGCGGCTTTGTTCATGATTTTATTTTCTTATCCTCAGGGACCTGCTAACCAGCTCTTGACGAGTCTGCATTTGATTAGTCATCCATTCAACTTCTTACAGTCTCCTTGGGGAACACGGGGAATTGTAATGTTCCTGCAGTTCTGGATGTGGTATGGTCAAACTTCGATTGTGTTTGTAGCGGCTATTTCGTCTATTGACGAATCCTTGTTTGAGGCAGCACGAATTGATGGTGCAACGGACGGTCAGATTTATCGTCGGATTACGATACCTTTGATGCGCCCGATTATTATGTATACTTTCGTTACTTCGTTTGTTGGTGGCCTGCAAGTCTTTGATATTCCTTATTTGCTGACACAAGGCTCTGGCGGACCTTTGAATTCGGTTTACACTTTGGCAATTTTCATTTACAATCAGGCTTTCCAATATCGTAACTACGGTATCGCAGCTGCGGCATCTGTTATTCTGTTGATTATTGCAGCGATTGTATCGGCTATAATGTTCCGTTTCTTCCGTGAAAGAACTTCAAATACTGCGATTGGAGGTAGAAAGTAATGCATAATGATAGTATGAGTAAAGCATTAAGAACAAGACGGATATTGATTTACATTGTATTTGCTTTATTAACAGTTATCAGTATTATTCCACTTCTTTTGATGCTTGCCAACTCAACGCGTTCGGTTGTTCAAATTAATTTGGGAGTATCTTTGCTTCCTGGAAGCTCACTTGCTCACAATATTTCTGTCCTGATTCAATATGGTTTTAATATGGCACAAGGCGTAGGGAATTCGTTCTTTGTGGCTGCAGCTTCAACGATTCTTTCAGTTTATTTTTCGGCAATGGCGGCTTATGCGTTGGTTGCTTATGATTTCAAGGGAAAGAAACTGATTTATGGATTTATTGTCGCTCTGATTATGCTTCCAAGTCAGGTTTCAATGATTGGGTTCTATGAATTCATGATTAAATTGAATTTACTGGATAATTTTTTACCTTTGATTTTGCCTGCGATTGCGGCTCCTGCAACGGTCTTTTTCTTAGTTGAATATATGTCAACTGTTTATAATAAAGACTATGCAGATTCAGCGCGATTGGACGGTGCGAGTGAATTGAAGATTTTCCATAGTGTAATGCTACCAATGATGAAACCTGGTCTTGCTACAATGGCAATCTTTGGTTTTGTATTTTCATGGAACAACTTCCTGATGCCTTTAATCTTGATTTCTAAGCAGAGTATGTACACACTGCCTATGATTGTTCAAACGATTACGGCAATGGGAGCTGGCGGTCACACTGTCGAATGGGGAGCGATTTACGTTGGACTTTCTATCACGGTTGTTCCAATTATCATCGTTTATCTGCTATTATCTCGTTTCATTGTAGGCGGTGGAAATGCCGGCGGTGTTAAAGGTTAAATGCGACGATTAGGAGCATTTAATCTGCGGATAGGGAAAACGGAGTTTTTCACGCTTTAAAAATAAGAGTAGTAGGGGAAATTCTGATTTCCTCTCTTGCTTTATGTGAGGATTTTGAGTGAATTTATTAACTAAAATTGTTGCTGAAGACGAGATTGATAATCGGATTGAGCAGGTTTTCCAGCAGATGTTTGGTCAAGAGAGTCCAGAGCGGATTTATTTTGAGCAAGGACTTGACGAGGCTTACATAGTAGATACGGGAAACAATGATGTTCGAACAGAGGGGATGTCTTATGGCATGATGATTGCAGTACAGATGGATTTACCTGAAATGTTTGCACGTCTTTGGAATTGGGTACAGCGTTATATGACGGCTCCTGCTGCTGATGTCAAAAATGCGGGATATTTTATTTGGTCTTGCTCAACGAAAGGCGAATTTTTAGGTGACGGTCCAGCGCCTGATGGGGAAGAATTTTTCGCAGCGAGTTTATTGCTCGCAGAACGTCGCTGGAGGAAGCTTGAATATGGGGAGGCAGCGCGTAGGCTTCTACATTATATGGTTCATAAATATGAAATTGATGGCGGACAGCCAATGTTTGAGCCTGAGAGCAAGTATATTCGCTATGTTCCGAGTTTGAAGCTGACAGACCCGTCGTATCATTTACCACATTTTTTGGAACTGTTTGCGGCATCTGGGAATCCTGACGACAGAGCATTTTTTTTGGAAGCGGCGCGTGCTTCACGGCTTTATTTGGCGAAAGCGGCAGATGCTCAAACTGGGCTCACGGCTGAATATGCGGATTATGCTGGGAATCCCTATAATATTGATGGACATTGGACTTTCTTTAGTGATGCTTATCGAACGGCAGCAAATGTAGGATTAGATTGGTCTTGGACAAATGATGATGAGGGGCAGCGGGCGATTGCTCTGAAAATTCAACACTTTTTTGAGCCTTATCTGAGCACGGATATTTACAAACTGCCTGTTTTCAAAATTGATGGCTCAGCTTTAACGGCTGTTGAGCAGAATGTTAATCATTTTCCTCCTTTGCTGGTACATCATCCCGTGGGACTCTGGGCAACTTTGGCGCAGGCTTCGCTTGCGAGTTTTGATTTGGATGAGGTTTTGGCAACGAAATGGCTGAGAGAATTTTGGAATTTGTCTTTGCGGACGGGAAAATATCGTTATTACGATAATCTGTTGTATTTATTTGCTTTGCTGGCTTTGAGCGGGCGTTATGTGAGCGAATGGGAGGTTTGACAAAATGGTCAGATTAATGAAAGAAGTAGCGTTGACTTTTGATGATGGTCCGTGGGGCTTGACAACACCGAAGGTGCTTGACGAATTGATAAAACGGCGGATTCCTGCAACGTTTATGATTTGGGGCGAGCACGCGGTGCAATATCCTGATATTTTGCTTCGGGCTGCCGATTCGGGCTTGTTTGCTTTTGGAAATCATACCTTTACACATCCTTCGCTGCTGTCAAAAACAGCTGCAGAGATTTCTGACGAATTGAGAAAGACGGATGACATTGTCAAAACATTGACGGGAGTCGCTCCGGAATTTGTTCGTCCGCCTTTTGGTGATGCGAATGAACAGACCTTGGAATTTGTAAATCGGCCAGTTATTTGTTGGAGTTTAGACACAGAATCCTGGAATCATCATGATGCGGCGCTTTGTTTGGAAAAAGCAAAGGCAGCAAAAGATGGCGACATTATTTTGATGCATGATTTTCAAGAAGCAGATGCTGATGCGCTGCCTGCGATTATTGATTTTTTAAGTAGTGAGGATTTTGTGTTTAAGACGGTGCCTGACTTGATTGGGGCAAAGCTTTTAGATGAGCCTTATATTTATTATTCGCGGGATGAGCGTGACAAAGTGGGATTTGCGAAATAATTCCACGTCTTTTTGTACGATTTTTGTATGTAAGCGTTCATCAAAAATTGTATAATAAAGTTGAAAAATATTTTAGAAAAAGTAGGAAAAATGATGGCATACGTTTTAGGAATTGACCTTGGGACTTCAAGTCTGAAAGGGATTTTGATGGATACAGCTGGCAATGTGGTGTTGACTCGCTCAGCAAGTTATGGAATTGACAATCCGAAGCAAGGATTTTCTGAGCAGAAACCTATAGTTTGGGTGGAAGCGCTCGATACAGTTTTGACCGCCTTGTCAAAGGAAGTGGCTGATTTTGGTACACAGCTTGCGGGAATTTCATTCTCTGGTCAAATGCACTCGCTTGTCGTTTTGGATGATGATAATGTACCTGTTTATCCTGCGATTTTGTGGAATGATGTGCGAACAAGCGCACAATGCAAGGAAATCATGGATAAAATGGGACCACGTTTGCTAGAGCTTACAGGAAATATTGCGCTTGAAGGCTTTACATTGCCTAAAATCCTCTGGTTGCAAGAAAATGAGCCTGAAGTTTGGGCGAAAGTCCGTAAAATCATGCTGCCAAAGGACTTTCTCGGTTTGTATTTGACAGGTCAAGCTCACAGTGAATTTTCTGATGCAGCGGGAACCTTGTTACTTGATATTGAAAAACACGAATGGTCAAAAGAAATCGCAGAGGCGTTCAAGATTGACATGAGCATTTTGCCTGATTTGACAGAATCAACAGGTTCTATCGGCAATTTGACAGCCGAAATCAAGACGAAATTCGGCATCACAGCAGACGTGAAAGTCTTTGCCGGTGGTGCAGACAATGCAGCTGCAGCGCTTGGTGTCGGACTAATCAATGAAGAAGTGGGATTGATTTCAATGGGCACTTCTGGTGTGGTGTCAAGTTATGAGCCGAAAGTTGCAGATTATAAAGGAAAATTGCATTTCTTCAACCATACTGCGCCAGGAGCTTATTATTCAATGGGCGTGACTTTGGCGGCAGGAAATTCGTTGAATTGGTACAAGGAAACGTTTGGTCACGGACTTGGCTTTGCTGAACTTTTGGCAGATGTGAGTACTGTACCTGCTG
Source organism: Bacillota bacterium (assembly GCA_021781855.1). Classification (GTDB taxonomy): domain Bacteria; phylum Bacillota; class Bacilli; order Lactobacillales; family Streptococcaceae; genus Lactococcus. The sequence goes on from JAJXWC010000075.1 coordinate 6,442, forward strand.
GCTCTGATGGATTGCTGTTTACACCTTATATTGTGGGCGAGAGAACACCGCATTTTGACAGCAAAATTCGCGGCAGCTTCATCGGAATCTCAGCAACACATGAGCAGCGTCATTTCTCTCGTGCGGTACTTGAAGGGATTCAATTTAGCTTACGGGACAGTAAGGATATGATGGAAGCCACAAAAGGTAAGAAATTCAGTCGGTTGATTTCGGTTGGCGGTGGAGCGCAAAATCCTGATATTATGCAGATGCAGGCAGATATTTTCAATGCAGAAATGATTCGTTTGACCGTTGAGCAAGGGCCTGGACTTGGCGCTTGCATGATTGCGGCTTACGGTTGCGGTTTTGGTACGCTTGAAGAAATCACGAAAACATTCGTGCATTATCAAGAAGAAACTTTTAAGCCAAATCCTGTTGATGTGGCGCGTTATGAAAAGATTTACGGCATTTGGAAGCAAGTTTACAGCGCAACGTCTGGGATTTCGCACCAGTTAGTTGATTTTAACGATGAGGTTTAAGCATGAGCTGTGCGATAATTGAAAAAGAAATTCCGCTTCTTTCGGGCAAAAAATTGCATGAAATCACACTTTCAAATGGAATTTTGACGATTGTGGTGCATAATTTCGGTGCACGATTACACAAAATTTTCACTCCAGACCGTAACGGACAATTTGAAAACATTTTGCTTTCGCGAGATAATCCGGACACTTATGAAAAAGACAGCGGTTATTATGGGTTGATTTGTGGTCCTGTTGCTGGACGAATTGCGAGAGCGGCTTATGATGACATCAAATTTGAAGCTAATGAAGGACGCAATTTGCTTCATTCAGGCGAAAAGTCCTGGGAACGCCAATTTTGGAACTACAAAACTTATCAAAATGAACATGCTGTTGGGATTGAATTGACCTTGACCGACACGATTTCTGGATTTCCCGGTCCTATTCAAGCAAAAGTTCGGTATGAATTGAGTGAAAACAGATTAAAAGTCGATTTGACAGGTTTGTCAAATTCGGACACACTGTTTAATCCTGCTTGGCATCCCTATTTTAATTTGACGGCTGACCATGAAAACACTTTGGGACATATTTTAAATGTCCCCTGTGACCGTGTGGTTGAGGCAGATGATGAAAATATTCCAACAGGAAAACTGCTTGATGTGACGAACACGCCGTATGATTTGCGGCAAGATACAACGATTGAGCAAATACAGGAGAAACTGTCCGTAGGATTTGACAACTGCTTTGTCTTTCCAGAGCATCTGGCAGAGAAAAATTTGACTTTGTCAGACCGAATTTCTGGTAGAAAATTAACTTGTGTGACTGACCGTCAAGCCGTTGTCATCTATACGGCGACCAATCCTGAGCAAAACTCAACGATTGCTGGGCGAAAAATGACTTCAAATCGTGGGATTGCCATTGAGTTTCAAGAGCTGCCTGATGCTGTGCATCATTCAGAATGGAAAAGCATCAGACTTCCTGCAGGAGAGTCTAGAACTTTCAGTACGACTTACACTTTCTCAGTAGAATAGGCTTCGTGAGCATCTGTAAGCCAAGCTAGCTTGGCATCAGAGTAGAGAGATAGTTGCTGTTAAGTAAGAAAAAATGAAGCGTCAATCGCTTCGCTTACCAAGATATTTTTCAGATATGGTGCATGGGCTGTATTTTGGGAAATATTTTGGTTAACGGAGCGATTTGACTGCTCAAAATCAGATTTGACCATTTTGTCAAATCTTCCACACAAACTGAGTTCGCTCTCTTTGACCTAAGCGCTATGCTGTCGTTACTAAGCATCTAGGTGGAATCGCAAAGCGCTAAGACTTTGAGTGCGGCTCACATCTTAGAAGGAGAAAAAATGCCACAACTTCAAAACCCAGTATTGCCAGGATTTAATGCTGACCCATCATTTATTCGTGTGGGCGATACCTACTACATCGCAAACTCTACATTTGAATGGTTCCCTGGCGTGCGCTTGCACGAGTCAAAAGACCTTGCACATTGGAATTTACTGCCGAGTCCATTGTCAACAACCACCTTGCTTGATATGAAAGGGAATCCTGCTTCTGGCGGTATTTGGGCGCCTGATTTGTCATATGCTGACGGCAAATTCTGGTTGGTTTATACCGATGTTAAAGTAGTAAACGGTGCTTTTAAGGACATGACAAACTATTTAACAACAGCAACCGACATCAAGGGACCTTGGACAGACCCTATTAAACTCAATGGCGTTGGATTTGACGCATCATTGTTCCATGATACGGACGGTCGTAAATACCTTGTCCAACAAACATGGGACCATCGTGAATATCATCACCCTTTCGATGGCATTACACTGACCGAATTCAATGTGGAAACAATGAAACTTCGGCCTGAGACTGCGCGCACGATTTATACAGGTACACACGTGAAACTTGTTGAAGGACCTCACCTTTACAAGATTAATGGCTACTATTTCCTATTTGCCGCACAAGGCGGAACAGTATTCACCCACCAAGAAGTCGTTGCTCGTTCAAAATCACTTGATGCGCTTAGCTTTGAGACTGAACCCGGAGAACCATTCATCACCAACTTTGACACACCTGAACTTTATGTTCAAAAGCAAGGTCACGGCGCACTCGTTGAAACACCAAGCGGTGAATGGTACTATGCTTCGCTTATGGCTCGTCCGTGGAATCACAAAAATGAATCCAGCACAGACCCGCGCGGCTGGTCAACTTTGGGACGTGAAACATCCATTCAAAAAGTCGAATGGGATGAAGCAGGCTGGCCCCGTATTGTCGGTGGACATGGAGGCACAACTTTTGTTGACCTGCCAAAAGATGCGATTGCCACAGCTGCACCAGAAAATCATAGTCAGCATGACGAATTTGACAGTGAGAAGCTTGACATCAACTGGAATACTTTGCGGGTGCCATTTACAGAAAAAATGGGTAGTACAGGAAAAGGCAAATTGACGCTGATTGGACAAGGTTCTCTTGCCAATAATTTTGATTTGTCTCTTATTGCGCGTCGTTGGCAAGCCTTCTATTTTGATGCCGAAACTAAGGTCAAATTTGACCCATTTACCTATCAGCAAATGGCAGGTTTGACTAATTACTATAATGACAGCCACTGGTCATTCGTTCATCTCACATGGAATGAAATCAACGGTCATGTCATCGAAATCGGCGAAAATAATCGGGGAAATTATACCTCATATCTCAAAGATGAAGCGATTAAGGTACCTGAAAATATAGAATATGTCTGGTTCCGCACAAAAGTCCGCAAAGAAAGCTACACTTACGAATACTCATTTGACGGCGAAAACTTTATCGAAATCCCTGTCATTTTGGATGCTGCAATCTTGTCAGATGACTATGTGCTGCAAAGTTACGGCGGATTCTTTACGGGTGCTTTCGTCGGCCTTGCTGTAGTTGATTATTCAGGCTATGAAAAAGCAGCCGAATTTGATTATTTCGACTATAAAGAACTTGGTGACAAACAATGCTCTGACGGTACTTATAGTTGGCAAGCTAGTGAAAGTCGCTTTGATTAAGAAAAAATTGAATCTTACAGCTCTGCCAAATCTGGCAGAGTTTTTTTATCTCAGCAGTGCGTGCTAGGTATCCATTTGTTCTATCTCTATTTTCATTACACTGACCGACTAAAAAGTCGCAAGGCGAAATGGTTAGGTGGCGAGATAAGCAGCGCTGAACCTCGAATTTAGTCTCTGCTTCATATCAATGACAATCTTTCCACTAATAAAAAACAA
>JAJXWC010000076.1 GCA_021781855.1 Bacillota bacterium
TTTGGTACAAATGTTTCTTTGAATGGCTTTTCATCAAATAAATGCTTGTCCATAAAATAACGGTAAGATTGCTCATTTGAACCATCAAGCCCAACATATTCGTCCAAGTTAATTGAAGTCATATCACTAAAATCAAGGTCTGAATTAATCACTTGATTATAAAATTCAACAGGTGTTGAACCTGTTGCAAGCCCAAGTACTTTTGCACCATTTTCCATTGCAGCTTTAAGTGATTTGAATCCTTCTTTGCCGCCTTCAAGCTGGTTTTTAACTACGATGAGTTCCATTTTTGATTCTCCTTTTTGGATATTTTCTAAAATTGGTATATATCAATTTATCTACACTTTTATTATACCACAAAATTTTCTCTTGTCAATAAAAAAGAACAAAAAAACCAGAAGATACTTTTATCAACTTCTGGCTTTTATTACCTTTATAAATACTTTTAAGTGATTAACTTCTTTACTCCTACTAGCTAGGTCAAAATCCACCCAAATCTGTAGCTTTACCCGCTTCTGTTAGTCCTTCTTCTGCGAGATATTTTGAAAACGGCTCTAAAACTTCCGCATGGTAGCGTGTCTTAAAAGCAGTGATTGCTTCTTTGTCAAATTGAGCCGGGTCAAGTTGTAGTGCTTCTGTTGGAAGCGGACTTTCACCAGATATCTTTGCATCAATCAAAACGGTTAGTCCTGCTGCAATATCAGCTTTTGCTTGTGAAAAGATTTCTTCAAGTTCCTCCGGCTCTTTTACTGTATAGCCTTTTGCTCCCATTGCTTGTGCAACTTTTGCAAAATCAATTCCCGTAAATTGAACACCTAAATAGCCTTGATTAGTCGCTTCTTGTTCGTCTTTAATAAAACCAAATTGCTCATTAGAGAAAACGACATTCAATATCGGAAGTTTTTCTTGTACCTGAGTTGCAATATCTTGCATTACCATTGAAAAAGTCCCATCACCCGAAAGCGACCAAACTTGACGCTCTGGAAAGTCCAATTTTGCTGTGAGTGCACCGGGTACTCCCACTCCCATTGTGGCAAAAAGTCCTGAAGTACGCCAAAGTTGTTGTTTTCCCAATCGCAAATGACGAACAGAAGTCTGAGTGACATCGCCAACATCTACGGAGAATACTGCATTTTCATCAGCAATCTTGTTGATTGCATTGTAAACTTGATAGAGATTAAGTGGTGCTTTCAAATCTTGTTCAAGCTGGTTAGTATAAACTTTCCAGTTAGCCACATTTTTCAAATTAGCCCGCCACCACGGTGTTTCATCCTTAAGACCCATTTTTTCATTTAACGCAGAAACTACCTTTTTAGCATCTGCAAGAATAGCAAGTTCTGTTCGCTGACGTTTCCCTAACTTAGCTGAATCAATATCTACTTGAATTACATGCTTGACATGTTCAAACATGTTTGTCACATCAATAAAAGGCTGATTTGTACCTAACATTAAGACAACATCTGCATTGGCAATCGCTTCATTTGACGGTTTTCGAGCCACACGAATGGAAGAACCTAGGAAACCTTCATACTCATTGTCAATAGTATCTATTGCAAGTGCAGAAATCATGATTGGTGCTTTGATTTTACGCGAAAACTCGACCAACTCTTTTCCAGCACCGCGCATTCCAATTCCTGAAAAAATGATAGGACGTTCTGCTTTTTCTAAAATCTCTGCTGCTTTATCAATATCTACTTTTTTCGGCTCTGCAAGCTCTGGAACTTGATAAACTTGACTTGCATCAAACCAACTGTCTGCTTCAATTTCTCCCCAGCCTAAGTCAACAGGAAGTTGGACAACAGCTACACCGTGCTTACTGTAAGCCTGACGAACAGCTTCATCCATGATATGAGGAAGCGATTGCGCTGTCATCACCACTCGATGATAAACGGCAACGTCCGCATAAATCGGGTCCTCATTCATTTCTTGGAAAGTATCCATATTCATTCCCGTTGTGCCAAATTGACCAATAATAGCTAAAACAGGGACACCATCTTCCTTCGCATCATAAAGCCCATTCAGCAAATGAATTCCGCCAGGTCCCGCCGAACCAAAAGCTACACCAATATGACCCGTAAATTTTGCATGCATACTAGCCGCCATTGCTCCAACTTCTTCGTGACGAACTTGAACAAAATGGATTCTTTCTTGCTCTTCAAGTAAAGCATCCATTAGTGAATTAATAGAACCACCAGGGATGCCATAAATATTCTTTACTCCCCAATTTTCAAGCACTTTAACGGTAGCAACGCCTGCTTTAATCTTGCTCATTGATTTCTCCCTTTCTCTGTAAAGTGTTTTGCAACACCAACAAAATCTTCATTTGTTACTATATCTTTTTTAGAGACTTACTTTATAATCACATTATACATTTAACATAAAGTGTTGTAAAATATTTGTGCTTATAAAATCATTCGGTAAAAAAATCCTCCTAACAAAATCAGATAAAAATTTTTTAAAATGATATAATTGAGCTGTGCTTCAATTTTATCTAACTTTTGAAGAAACAGTTCGTTACAGGAAAGGAAATACTCAAAAAAATAATTTGAGCTGAATAAACACCCATTTATGAATATTAACGATTTTGATTTTAATCTCCCCGAAGAATTAATTGCCCAGACCCCGCTCGAAAAACGTGATAGTAGTCGCTTACTCGTGATTGACCCTCTTACGCATCAAATACAAGACAAACATTTCACGGATATTTTGGACGAATTTGAAGCAGGCGATGCCCTTGTGCTCAATAACACCCGTGTGCTGCCTGCACGACTTCATGGCGAACGCGCTGAGACGCATGGGCATGTCGAGCTTCTCCTCCTCAAAGACAAGGGCGAAAATCGCTGGGAAACGCTCGCAAAGCCTGCACGCAAGATGAAAATCGGCGAGAAACTCATTTTTGGCGACGGACGACTGAGTGCAACGGTACTTGAAGAACTTGAACACGGCGGACGTATTGTCAAATTTGCTTATGATGGCATTTTCCTTGAAGTTTTAGAAAGTCTTGGTGAAATGCCTCTACCGCCTTATATCCACGAGCAGCTCCAAGATAAAGAGCGCTATCAGACCGTCTATGCCAAAGAAAATGGCTCAGCGGCAGCACCTACTGCAGGGCTTCACTACACGCCTGAGCTCTTGCAAGCCATCAAAGACAAGGGGGTTCATATTGTGGAGCTGACTTTGCACGTTGGGCTGGGAACTTTTCGCCCCGTCAGCGTTGACAATGTCGATGAACATCACATGCACAGTGAATTTTATCGCCTAACAGAGGAAGCCGCAGCCGAGCTTCGCGCGGTCAAAGCGAGTGGTCATAAAATCGTCGCCAGTGGTACGACATCCATTCGCACGCTAGAAACGATTGGGAGCAAGTTTGATGGCGATATTCAAGCAGACAGTGGTTGGACCGATATTTTCATTAAACCGGGTTACGAATGGAAAGTCGTTGACGCTTTTAACACCAATTTCCATCTGCCAAAATCAACGCTCGTCATGCTCGTTTCCGCTTTTGCAGGTCGTGATTTCGTGCTCGAATCCTATCAGCATGCGATTGACAAGGGCTACCGTTTCTTTAGTTTCGGCGACGCCATGTTTGTCCGTCCTAAAAAATGAGTTTTGTCAATCTTGTCATGACGCCTGATTTCATCAGTATTGTCAGTGACGGTCAAATTACTGAAAGCGGGCAAATCACCCAGACGCATTTCAAAAAATTTATCGTCAGTCCACAGCATTTTGTCGTTGCCATCACAGGTTTTCAGTTGATTACGGAAAACATCAAGAAAAAGTTCTACTATCAGCCCAATCTGTCTTTTGACGAAGCCGTCAAATTTCTCATACAAGAACTTGAAAAATATAAGGATAAGCGACTCCATTTTGGACAGACATTCATTTGCTACAACGCAATCATCGCAGGCTTTCCAACGAACCACTCAACACCGATTGCCATGAGTTTTCATATCGAAAATCAGCAGTTGACGCGTAAAGTTTATGAAAAATCTGCACTCATTTCACTTTTGCCTGACGATATTGATTTTAATCCAAATTTCATTATTAGCGAAAATCTAAGGTATTTTGATAAAAATTCACGGCTTTTTCACATCCAAAGTCTTCAGCGCAATGCTCTTTACAAAGTCGCAGCCCACTCGAAAACAGTCAACCGTACTGTCTTTCAAGAAATCATAAAAAAAGACTGAAATTCAGTCTTTTTTCTTATCATCATTTTGTTTTTTCGCCGTAGAAAGCCGCAATTTACCAGACGGATTATACTTTTTCAGCAACTCATCAATCCGTTCATCATTCCAGTGGTCTGCGGACACAACAAAATTTCCGTCCTTATCACGATTTCCGATAATTTTAAAACCCATTTCTCATCTCCACTTTAAGATATCAGTCCGACTGCTCTGAACTCCAGAAAATTAAGCAAATAAGTACTACAGATTTCCAAATTTTACCTGTTTTCCGAACTTCAAGGGTACAACCTGACCTTTCAATATCAGGTCCCCCTGTCCCTGAAGTCTATCTCGCTTCGCTCCGCTGTCCATTCGCTCTATCTCCACTTCGTTACGCTGTCGATTTCACTAACCGACTAAAGTCGGAAGTTCAAATCGCAAGCGACTAAAGGCAAGCGCTAAGCTCCCAGGTCAGAAGGGCGAACTCAGTTTAATCAACAAATTCAAATTCAAATTTCTCAATTCGTACCAAATCACCATCCTCAGCACCAGCTTCACGCAATGCCTCATCAACACCCCAACCACGCATTTGCCGAGCAAATTTCATCGCTGATTCATCATGCTCAAGATTAGTCATCTTATAAAGTTTAATCAATTTCTCACCAGACAAACGGAAAGCACCATCTGGGTCTCGTGAAATTTCAAACGGTTGTTCCTCTGCTTCAAAACCATAATAAGCCACTTCAGAAGCCAAATCTTCTTCATCATAAAGCGGAAATTCAGGTGTATCAGCCAAAACTTCACTCGTTTGTGCCAACAAACTCTGAAGCCCCTCTTGCGTTAAAGCCGAGATTTCAAAAATCTGAGGGATTTCACTTCCGACAGGCAAATCTGCCGCCAGTTTTTTCTTGAATTCTGCCAAATTTTCTGCTGATTCAGGCATATCCATTTTATTAGCAACAATCAGCTGAGGACGTTCCATTAAGCGTAGATTATACGACTCCAATTCCTCATTAATTGTTTTATAATCTTCATAAGGGTCACGTCCTTCGAGCCCTGACATATCCAAAATATGCAGTAAAACACGTGTCCGCTCAATATGTCTCAAAAACTGAATTCCTAACCCAGCACCGCTATGAGCCCCCTCAATCAATCCGGGCATATCCGCCATGACAAAATCATGACCATCATCTACACGCACCATTCCAATATTTGGCGTAATTGTCGTGAAATGATAAGCCCCAATCTTTGGACGAGCATTAGAAACCACACTCAAAATCGTTGATTTCCCCACCGATGGAAAACCAACTAAGCCAACATCAGCCAATACGCGTAATTCGAGCAGCAAAATTCTTTCTTCACCAGGTTCTCCATTCTCAGCAACCTCAGGCGCTGGATTTTTAGCTGTTGCAAATCGAATATTGCCACGACCACCACGACCGCCTTTGGCTACAATGAATTCTTGGTTATTGTGAACCAAGTCAGCCAATACAACACCAGTTTCATTATCTTTAACCGTTGTTCCTTGCGGCACACGCACAATCGTATCTTCCGCTCCACGACCGTGCATGCCTTTATTCATCCCTTTTTCTCCAGGTTTTCCGCGGAAAATCCGATTATAGCGAAAATCCATAAGCGTGGACATTCCCTCATCAACTTTGAAAATGACTGAGCCGCCACGTCCTCCATCTCCACCAGCAGGGCCTCCGTCTGGCACATACTTTTCTCGCCGAAAAGCAACTGCACCGTCGCCGCCTTTTCCCGCTTTTACCTCAATTCTTGCTGTATCTAAAAATAAACTCATTTTTCTATCCTATCTTTTTTATCAAAACCTATTATAACACAAAAAAAGTCAAGTTTGAGCCTGACTTTCTATTCTTTATCTTCCAATTCACGAATAATGTCGCGTGTCGCCTGAATTCCTTCTAAACTTTCATCAAAGTGGTTAGACAAGTAGCTATAAAAAAGAATATCCACAACATAAAGCTGTGCCATAAGCGACATTGTTGCTGCTGCCCTCAAAACAAATGTATCGCCAGAAGTCGAATTAAGCAAAACATCTGCAGCAAGACCTAAATCTGAAGTTGGTGAACTAGTAATCGCAATCACTGGAATTTTATATTTCTTAGCAATCAAAGCCAAAGTCACAATTTCTTTTGTTTTTCCCGAATTTGAAATCGCAATGAATAACGAATTTTTGTCAAAAGCGACCATCGAAGCCGCAAAATGGTGCATATCCTGTGAGAAAAAGACTGTTTTACCAATACGCGTGAATTTCTGAAAAATATCCTGAGCAACTAAAGATGAAGCACCAATGCCGTAAACAAAAATCATGTTCGTGTTATCCAGCATTTTTGAGACGCTTGTCACACTTTCATCAGTCAATAAAGCATTGGTTTGCTCCACCATATTACTCATCCGAATGCGGATTTTGCTCTTAATTGAAGCGACATCTTCATTTTGTCGTACTTCCTCAAAATCCGTTGGATTTTCCATACTGGCAAGTGATGCCGATAATTTTTGCTTAAGCTGGGTAAATCCCTCTAAGCCCAACGTTCGACTAAAACGAACGAGCGCCGCAGCACTCGTTCCTGTCTGTTTCGCCATCTCTTGAACGCTCATTGAAAGAACTTCATCTTCTTTTTCTAAGATAAAGTCCGCAATTTTTCGTTCAACTGGGCTTAGATTTTTATATTTTTGTTTGATAATGAGGAAGGTATTCATGAAATCTCCAAATCATTTCTGAAATTTTATTTCATTATACCATATTTTTACGCTGTATGTGTCACTTCCCAATTATCTGCTTTATCTTTTTCAGACTGTGGAATACCGAACAAATAAGTAACGATAAATCCGCCTAAATAGGCTGCCAAAAGCCCAACCACATAAATCCACCAGCGACCGCCAGCAATCAATGGAATCAAAGCTACTCCGGAAGGTCCAATCGCAATCGCTCCTGTATGACCAAAGGCACCAATTACAGCACCGCCGATGCCACCACCGATACATGAAGTGATAAATGGACGACCGAGTGGCAAAGTAATCCCGTAAATCAATGGCTCGCCAATTCCAAGAATACCAACAGGCAATGCACCTTTTACAAGCTTGGTAAAATCTTTATTTTTGCGCAGACGAATCCAAAGCGCAATCGCCGCACCAACTTGTCCCGCACCAGCCATTGCCAAGATAGGCAAAAGCTGCGTAGAGCCTGTTTTCGAAATCATTTCCATATGAATTGGTGTGAGAATTTGATGCAGTCCAAGCATAACCATTGGCAAGAAGAAAGCCCCAAGAATGAAACCAGAGAATGCACCGCCGACATTGATAATCCAGTTAATCGTGCCGACTAAACCATTTGAAACCCAGCCTGCTACAGGCATAATCAGAAAAATTGTTGCCAAACCAACAACAAGCAGACTTACCGTTGGCGTCACAATAATGTCAATCGCATCAGGAATCCATTTGTGCAGACGTTTTTCAAGCAATGCTAAAATCCACACTGCGAAAATTGCCCCAATAATCCCACCTTGTCCTGCACTAAGTGGTGTTCCTGTAAAAATGTTTTTCAGCGGAGCATCTGGCGTCATACCTGTAAGCAAAGTGGTTGCGCCGATAATTCCACCGAGTGATGGGGTAGCACCAAATTCTGTTGCCGTATTAATTCCGGTGAAAATCGCCAGATAGGTGAAAATACCATTTTTAATAATATTTAAGACCAGAACGAGCTGACTCCATGTTGCCGCATCAATCGTTTTCGCTACAATCAAGTTGGACAAAACGGAAGCAACACCACCGATTAAACCTGCACCTACCAAGGCAGGAATTAATGGAATGAAAATGTTGGAAATGGATTTCAAAACAGATTTAAAAGCGCTAGGCTTATTGTACTTGTCTTTTGCCTCTGCTTTTGTTTCACGCGTCAGCTCTTCCAAACTTTTTTCATGAGGAAAAGGCTCGCCGAGTTTAACACCGACACTATCAACCATTGCCTGTGCAACTTTGTTGACTTTTCCAGGGCCGATGACAACTTGAAGCGTCTCTTCTTCAACTACACCAAGAACTCCGTCAATCGCTTTCAATCCTTCCAGATTAACTTTCGAGTAGTCTTTGATTGTCATTCGCACACGTGTCATACAATGAATGAGTTTCTCAACATTTTCCGCTCCGCCAACTTGTTCAAAAATCTGCTGACCAAGCAATTTATAATTATCTTCTGCCATTTCTATTCTCCTTCTATATTTATGGCATTTTTGACAAAACCGTCAGATGCTGCGAGCAAACGTTCAGCTTTGTCTTTATTTGACCGTGTTAAAATCATCACAATCGCTGTTTTGACTGTTCTGTCAGAGTCTTCAAAGGCTTTGACTGCTTCGTCATAACTACAATCTGTTGCCTGCATGATGATGCGCTTGCTGCGTTCCACAAGCTTTTCATTTGTTGGCTTCAAATCAACCATGAGATTTTTGTAAACTTTACCAATTCCAACCATTGAAAGTGTTGAAATCATATTTAAAATCAATTTTTGTGCCGTACCAGCTTTAAGTCTTGTCGAGCCTGTCAAAAATTCAGCACCGCAATCCACTTCAATCGCAAATGCCGCATGTTTGCTGATTTCTGCATTTCTATTACAAGAAATCGTTGCCGTTGTTGCACCAGCTTTTTGCGCGAAATCCAAACCACCAATCACATAAGGTGTCCGTCCGCTCGCTGCAATCCCAATTACCGTATCTTCTTTCGTCAATCCCAATGTCTGCAAGTCTGCCGCTCCGAGCATAAAATCATCTTCGGCACCTTCAACCGCCATCGTCATCGCCTGTTCACCGCCGGCTATCAAGCCAACCACTAACTCAGGCGGAACACCAAAAGTCGGAACACACTCCGCAGCATCTAAGACCCCTAATCGTCCACTCGTACCAGCTCCCATATAAATCAGACGCCCGCCAGACTTAAAAGAGCCAATGACTTTGTCAATAATCTGCTCAATTGTAGGTAACACTTGTTTTACAGCCAAGGCAACTTTCTGGTCCTCTTTATTCATCGCAAGCAAACGTTCATGTAAACTCATTTCATCAAGTTGCGCTGAACTCTGATTTACTTTTTCCGTTGTTAAATTTTCAAGATTAAGCATTCTCGTCTCCATTTTTTATTTCAAATTTTTGCCCAGGTCGGACAAATTCAAGCAAATCCATATCTTTATCACAAACAAATCCCACCACGTTCACTTTTTCATCTTGTGGAAGCGCTCGTTTGCAAATCTGAATTTCGCCCATATAGCGTAAATAGCGCTCATTATCAATCGTAATCGCACCTCTTGTCCGTAAATCCGTATGTTCAGGTTCAATGTGCGGAATTTTCCAGAACCGCGCCTCAGCACTTCGCAAAACATCTCGTGCTGCATCTTGTCGCTCAGTATGCGTTCGCAAAATATATTCAAAGTAGCTCGAATGGTGATGATTTTGTGCAAAGAATTTAATCGTATCCGCTTTCAAATAACTGTAAAATTGTTCAATTACATGTGGCGAAAGTCCTGTGTCGCCAATATAGACATCATCCGTACCAAGTGACATCAGTCCCAAGGCTGCAGCTAAAGGATGTTCCCCTCGCTGTTGCTCCAAAGTAGGTAAACCACATCTCAACGGAAGTCGCAAATTTTCATCACCATTTGCAAATGCCACGACCTTAAATCCGTTCGCCTTTAAAAATTGGTTTTTCTCGCAAAAAACTTGCTCTGATAATGCCGTTTCAGGTCTCGGATAATAATTATGCCAAGCTTCAAGATGAGAAAAATTCGCCCGCTCCACTCGAAGCTCTTCAATCTCTTGAGCAGTCAAAGTGCTCGCATTCAAACTGACTTGCATCGTCTGACTTGCCTTTGCGATTTGCCGAACACTAACCTGATAATCCATACGGAGTCCTGTAATACCAAAATCAGCCAGTTCTTGCAACCGTTCAAATGAAAATCCGATTTTTTCTAAAGCATT
>JAJXWC010000077.1 GCA_021781855.1 Bacillota bacterium
ATTGAAGAAATTAACGAAGTTTTTGAGACTTCTGATTTGACTTTACCCGCAAAACCTTGGTTGCCTAATCTGGAAGAAAGAATTGTAACGTCTCATATTACTCTATCCCAAAAAAGAAAATTGAGTATTCCCCTTGGAGTGTTAGATATTCCAAGCCGGCAGGCACAAGAAATTTATCATTATGATATTGAAGAAAAATCCCATACTCTTATCTTTTCAGCACCGGGTTATGGGAAGTCAACGACTTTGCAAACCATTGTAATGAATCTGGCTCGGCAAAACACACCAGAACAAGTTCAATTTAACCTCTTAGATTTTGGTACAAATGGCTTACTTCCGCTGAAAGATTTGCCTCACGTGGCCGACATTACACGCTTGGATGAGGAAGAAAAGCTTGAAAAAGTTCTTGTGATTATCAAAGAGACGCTTGAGAGCCGTAAGCGCGATTTTCAAAAAGCAAGTGTGACAGACTATCATCAATATGAGAGAAAAGAGAAACGAACTCTCCCTGTTATCATTAATGTCTTAGACGGTTATGATGCTTTGGCTGACGACAAACGAAAAGATAAGATTGATATTCTCATCACTCAAATTCTGCGTGAAGGCGCAGCGTTGGGTGTTTACCTTTTGATGACGGCAAACCGTGCTGGTGCCATCAATAATAGAATGAGTACAAATATCCAAACAAATATTGTCTTAAATTTGATGGATGAGATGGAAATACGAGCAATTCTTGGAGAAAAAGGAATTCAAAGTTCAAGCATTGCTGGACGAGGACAATTAGTTGTGGAAGAAGCGATTACTTCCATTCAAATCTATTTGGCTTTGGAAAGTAAAAATGAAGCTTCTTACATTGAAAATATTATCTGTGAATGCAAGGAAATCAATACGAATTGGACAGGAGAACGTCCTCAAAAAGTTCCTATCTTACCTGACCCTCTAGTTTATAAAGAAGTAGAACTTCAGGCTGATGATTCAGCTCTCATTTTAGGCTACTCTCAGGAAACAACATTGCCCTATCTTTGGGAGATTAGTCAGCTTCCTTTGCTTCTTGTTACCTTGGATACAGAAGAACAAGGCTATGCGCTTCTTGAATTCATGCTTCGCCAGTTCAAACTGAAAAATAAAAAAATTGTTCTAGTTGACGGAACAGGTGAATATGGCGCTTATGAAAATCAATTTGATGAATATCTCTCAGAAAATGATTTATACAATGTCCGTTCCAGATTATTGGGGGGAGACTCAGTAAATACTGGTGGGATTGGTAAAGTTGATGACCAACCTTTTGAAGCTTCCTTTGATTTTATGGCAGAATTTGATTTTACCGATGATCTTGATGAAAAAGCATCGTTACCTGCTCAAGAAATACAAGAAGAAGCAATTGATGAAGTACCGCTTGCAGAAGAAAAAGAGGAAGCGATTATTGAAGAAGATGTCATTTACTATATTCCAGATTTGGAAAGTGTTTTTTCAAGTCTTGATTTAAGTGTGCAAGATGTCAAAGTGCTAATGAAGCAGCATCAAAAAAATATCATTTTTGTCGCCTTTAACTCTTATATCGCGCCATCATTTGAGGAAAGCATCAAGTATTTGCGTGCAAAAAATAAAATCGGAATGTTTGGCGTGACACGGAGTGAACAAAAACAAGTTCCGATTACCGGATATTTAGGAAATGAAGGATACTTGGATCCAAATGAATTCTATGCTTATCAAGGCAGAAAATATGAGAAAGTCAGAATACCTATGGAGGAAGAAATTTAATGGCTATTCAACATGATACAGAAGTCGCAGCACAAGCGACGAAAGGGTTTAATGCAGGGCTTGGAGAACTGAAAACGAGTCCTCAAGCTCAAGGAGCAAGTTATTCTAATTTGTATGGGGTAACCAAAGGCGTCGTTGCGAACAATCAATATTTGGAATTAACAGGTCGCTATAAATCGGCCTTTACGTCATTCTCGCAAAAAATCAATGAGGTATCGCAAGCCTTTGAAGCGCTTGATCATTCAGAAGCTTCAAATTTTAACGGAGGAAAATGATGGAGAGCGCTGAAGCAAGAAAGCGTGAGTCTGCTCGTAATCTTAATTTCCAACAGTTAGACCGTCAAAGTAAACAACTGGATAGTCAGATTAATCGAAATAAGCAGCAGCTGCGACAAATTGAGAAAGCAGAGCAAATTTTTACAGATATTCAAATTCGAAAACAAAATCAGCTTGAAGAATTGAGTCAAAACTGGAAAGGGCAACATGCACTGTCAGTTTTATCAGAAGCGATGAGTAACCATCAAGCTTTTCATAGACAGCAAATTCGGCAAATTCATGAACGCAAGCGGAACATCGCTCAGTCTACGCGTTCACTTTATCAAAAGCAGGAAACACTCACACGAGCAAAACGTTTAGCAGTCAGAGGAGACAAATGATATGGGAATGGGAACACGAAAAATTCGTCAATCAGAGGCAGCAGCCTTAGGGGAACCACAAAGCGCAGTAAGTCAAAATAGTTCTGCATATAACGATTTATCTGGTTTTTTAGATGGATTTATCAATCAGTCAAAATTACAAGGCGCGGGTTGGGATAGCGCAAAGAAATTGGCAAATATTTATAAAACGATTGACCAAACTTTTGTGATGGTTTCTGACCAATTAACGGATGCTAATAGTAAGGTGATAAGTGGGCAAGCCAATCTTTTAGATAGCCAAATTGATGAAGAAGCATTGAAAAATCAGATGCTACAAAACCAAGCAACGATGACACAGCTTGCTTATGCAAGTACGCTCTGGAATTCTACGAATCCAGGGCAAGTCAATCCATCAAGCAATGCGCAAAGAAATCTTCAAACTTCAATTGGTAATGAGAATGCGGAAATTCAAAAGACTTTGGATAGTATGAATGATTTTGACTTATCCACTAAGTACGCCTATGATGATTTACAACAGAGTATCGACAATCTTGCAAAATTGATTTCACAAGTGTCAAACTCAGCAAATACTTATGATTCAAAGACAGGACTTTTTACGACAGCGCACATTGATATGAAATTGGTTAGCACATTAAACGGAAAAGTAAAAAAATATGAAGATAATTTACTCAAAACTAATGTGAATGATCAAGCCAAAACATTATTAGATTTATATAAAAAATATGAAGGCTATGATCATGACTTCTATGATAATGCAGCGAAGCTTTTAAAAACCAACCCTAAAGAATTGATTGAGCTATTGTTGGAAAATGAAAAATTTGTGGAATCCATGCTGTATTCAAAAAATAAAGAAGTTACAAAACAATTTTTGAGAGTCTTTGGTGGACTTGAAGTGACAGAAGGATTTATAGACAATTTATCTAAGACAAGTGCAAAATATGCAGTAGAAAAAGTATTTAACAGTTCAGAATTTGCCAAATTTGCGGATAAACTGCCTGTTACGATTCAAGAGAAGGTATTGAATAAGATGATAAAACTGGAAAGTGACGGTTGGAATATTCTTGCTCCAGTTGCACATTTCTCTGAAACTCTAGGAGCATTTGGATTGGCAAAACCCGCAGTGGTAGTTTTGGAGAAATTAAAAAACTCTGAGACCTTTATGAAAGTTTTGAAAGTGGCGGGCCCTGCTTTAACCGCAGCAAATATTGCGACAGATGCTTTGGATGAATTCTCGAACCCTAACAGTAAGGCGTACGGGAATATGGACAAAGCCATTTATGGAGGAATGGTTCGTTATGCTTTAGAACTTGGACCAGTAGAAGGCGGAGAATATGGTGCAATAATAGGGAGTGTTTTCCCTGGGGCTGGTAATGTTATTGGAGGTGGGGTAGGATTCCTTGCTGGTAGCGCTAATACAGCATATCAAACATGGGGAGATCGCAAATTCAAGGATAAGATATTGGATTGGGCCTATGAACAATATGATGATGGTCAAAAACAAAAACAAATGCTTGATAATTTGAACAACGCGGGTCTCGGAAATTTGGGGGATAAGCTTGCACATCCAGATTATGGAGAACTTTTTGCTCAGGCGGGGGTCTAATATGTCAGCTAGATTTAAAGATATTTCATTTGCTCAGGCACAAGAAATTATCACAAAGGATTATTATGAAAAAGATGCGAGTAACCCTGTAGGAAAAGTAGCGAAGCCGTGGGTATTTAGCATCATTTTATCTGTTATTTTCTTTTTGATGTTTTGGCTTTTTCTGGGGGTTTCAGGTGTTAAAAATGCTCCGATATATCCATTAATTATTTTTGTTATTCCAGTCAATTTTATTGTTTCCCTATTCATGCTTTTAATAAAAATGAGAGAATTGACGCTTCTTAAAAAAAGTTTAGCAACTAGTTTTATATGGATATATATTGGAGTTATTATAAGTATATTTATGCTTGTATCAAGCGGTGGGAGGATATTAATTCATAGGGAGTGGTTTAACTTTATATTATATTTGATTATATTTTCTTTAGGACTATGGATTATTGTTTATACATATAGAATTTTTTTACAAGATACTTATGAGCAATATGGATTGAATAGCAAAAAAACTAAATTCAATCAAATTTATCGAAAATCTGCTGTTTGGGTTGTTATTGTAGGAATTATTCTAGCTTATATTTTTAGGAATATTCCTGGAAGTCACGGCTCGACAGCACCACAATGGTTACAATATATTGGTGTTATTGGTTTATCTCTTATTATCATTCTGATTCCCGGCTTCCTTTTTTTAAGTGATATTATCAAAGGTTTACTCATAAAAAAATATTATAAAGAATTTAAAGTGTTGTATAAGGTAGAAGTTAATCACTGAATATAAAAGATAATTAGAGAAAAAGGAGAGAAGAGATGCAAGAATGGACGAAAGAGGAACTTTTCGCTAAAATTTACAATTTTTTGTTAGATTCTAAAATTCAATTTGAAAAACGGGATATTTTATTGAGGGCTAAACAAAATTTAGAGCAAGGACAAAGTGTGAATAGTGTTTTGAAACGACTCCATAGTGACCTTCAGCACATTAGGAGATTAGGAGCGAGTGCTTTGACTGGAGCGCTTTTAGACTTTGATGATGAAATTTCAAGTCAAATTGGTGGAAAGAGTAAAGTCACTGTAGATGAGAAGCAAACTTTGATAAAAAAAGCTAAACGAGCAGCTCTAATCGGTGCGATTGCAGGTTCGTTGTTGTCAATAAGTCCAATCATGCTGGGGTTATCTTTGTCTTCTTATTTTCCGAATCTTAGCTTAGTAATAATAGTGTTTGACATTATATCTCTTATTTCGTTTTGGTTCGGATTTCTTCGTATCGATGATGCACATGGTGTCGGCTGGTCGATTTATCTTTTAATTATTGGGATTTCATCATTATTGGGAGGATTTATCCAAATTTTGAATGCTCAATTACTTGTTATTATTTCACCGATAGCATTTGCAACGCCAATTTTATCATTTATAGCAGGGATTTCATGGATTCTTGGTTTTACTTTTAGAATAAAGGCGAAGCCAAACGTTGAAGGAAAAGTAAAAGTTGAAGTTATTAATGAGTAGTTTGTGGATCTTAATTCCTTGAGGAGAGAGCGAAAATCGCTCATTTAGGTAAATATTATTATTAATTTCAACGAAGGAATAAATATGCAAAATAAAACAGGAAAAAATCGTTCCCAAATCCTCTGGGAAGAATTTGATAAAAAAATGCGCAAGATTCGTCTCATCGCATCGGGTGTGATTGTTTTGTTGCTGGTTTGTGCAGGTGGGCTGATGTTTTTGCTGAGCCAAAATACCGGAAAGAGGACACAGACTGCTAAGCCTACGATTGCATTGGTTGATGAGGACCAAGCTGCCGCGTTCAACGGGACGGCTTATAATTTCGGTCAATCCTTTGTTAATTTGGTTTCGAATGATAATAAATACAATTGGCAGGTGGTTTCGCGTAGCGTGGCAAATAAAGCCTATGCGGACGGGTCAGTTCAGGCGGTCATTTATCTTCCTCAAGATTTTACGCATAATATCTTGACGCTAGAAGCGCTAGATCCGCAAAAAGCGCAAGTGGATTATAAGGTGCTGAATTCGCAGTCGGAGCTGACCAATAATCTCTTGCAGGACAAGATTGTGAATGTCCTCTATGATTTCAACAGCTCTATTGTCAAGATGTACTATGCTTCTGTCGCAGGTAATGTGGCGAATGCGCAGACCAATATGGGCAATGTGGTCAATAGTCAAGGGGCAATTCTGACCAATTTGAAAAACAATGTCTATGGACCTTTCCAAACCACGAATGATTCATACAGCTCAGTGATTTCGATGGCAAATAGTCTGAAATCTCAAAATGACAGTTGGATTCAGGCACAGAATAGTTTTACAACGGGTGTAACCAGTATGTTAAATTCGGACAGCACGTCTTTCAGTGGACAGCTACCAAGTTTAACGAATTATTTCAACACGCAAAAACAAATTACAGATATTAATCTCGTAAATAGCAATCAAGGGATTACCAATCAGGCAAAATCTGATGAATCCGCCTACTATGCACAGTACACTGCTGCCTATAATAAGGCTGTTCAAGCCATGCAGCAATTTGACAGCACAGATGCTTCTGGAAATGAAACAGGACTTTATGCGAATCTTAAAAATCAAATCAGTACTTACAACACGCTGATAAGTGGCGTTCGTGATGATATTGGGACTCAGATTACAAATCTTTCCGATAAGCAGACGACCCTACTTGCTCTTGAAAAGCAGCTTTATAGTCAATTCTTTGCGCAAGATGTGAATCCGACAGCGGATAATACTGACTTTACCTCTTTGACGACGGGGGATGCTGGAACAACAAATGTGCGTCAGGCACTTGCAAACCTGTTATCGACTTCTTTTGGGAAAACGGACAATATTTCAGGGACTGCTTATCCAAACACCATAAGCAATCTTTTAAGTCAACTCTCGGTGGATAGCAATCAGTATGAACCACTGCTCACAGCTTTGGTAGCCAACGGTTCTCTGACAAGTGCTCAAAAGCAGCAGTACGAAGATGAGTTAGGTGTTTTGAACAATTATGCGACAGACTTTACTCTCCCTACAGCTTCTGTTGATTTTAGTGCTGCACCAACGTCTAATACGACAGACCAAACGTTTACCAAACAACTTAAACTCACAGTGCCTGCAGGTAAAGTTTATACCTTATCTCTTAATGCAAGCAATGGCATTACAAATAGCAATGTCTCCATCTCAAGTGCGACTGATCAAAACGGCACGGCGCTCACGATTAACAATCCAAATTCAATCATTTTAGACAATACAAGGACTCCTTCTACAGATGCGAATGGCAATCCGACAACTGTGCCTGCCACAAATCCGATGACTTACACGGTTGCCTATCAAGTGGATTTAGGACAAGCCACGAGCGGAACGGTCACGGCAAGTTGGAATAATGAATCAGGTTCATCCAATTCTTCCGTGGATACTTTTGGACTAATTCCTGCGAATAGTATTTCCGAATATGCAGGTGGGAGTCAATTCGGCTATATTACCACGTTATTGAATAATATCAACACGGCAAGCAGCTTGATTGCCTTTCTCTATGGAAATCCAGGCGCAACTTATATTGATATGGAGGGCGTGACAGACTTTACGGGAACTGGAAACGCCAATGCACAATCCATTTACAGTATGTATGGGAATATGGATAAGAGTCAAATTGCGACGCGCTTAAGTGACGATGATGTCAATCAATTCATGACCGATGGCGTAAATAATATTAAAGACGTCACAGATACTTTAGGAACACTCCAGTCAACGCTTGCAAGCCTGACGACAGATAAAACTACGTTGAGTAATAATTTACCAAGTGATTACTTTGCCCAAATATCCAGCGATTTGAACACTTGGTACAATCAAACGATGACGACTCTGAATGCGGAATATCAAGCATGGACAACGAACCAAACCAATTTGTTGCAAGAGAAGCCGTGGCAGGAGTATAATCAAAGTGATACGGCACTTTATTATGATAAAACGGATAGTGATTCGATGTACAGCACCATCTCTGGTATGGTGTCTTCAACGGCAAAACAAGCCAAAGATACGGCATCAAGTGCGCAAATCATCAAGAGCAATGCCGACCAGTTCAATCAAATGGTGAATACGGTCACACAAACGCAAAATGCGGCTAAACAAGTGATTGATAACACAGGAAATCTGTTAAACGCAGGAAATGGTGATTTTAAAAACAGCCAAAACTACTATGGCAATTTTGCTTCGGTTTTATCCAATACGCGAACCAATGGTGTGAATTCAAATAATATTTTTGACTTCTTTGCCAAACCATTGTCCACGAAGGATATCACACCTCAAGCGAGCAATGCTGTGCAAGGCTTTGACTGGCGCTGGATTATTATCTTTATCATGGGCTTGTTAATTGGTGTCTTAGGCAAAACATGGATACGACGCAAGCCAAAACGTGATGAACAATGAGAAATTAAAAAGGAAAGATTTTCTTTCCTTTTTTGTTTGGGGGAACCGAAACAACTTGCCTAAAATTAACATGTTCAAGCAACAAAAAAGACATCTGTCTCATTGACTTGATGCCTTTTTATATCTGATGCGGTGGGCGGGACTTGAACCCGCACCAAGAATATTCCCGACAGGATCCTTAATCCTGCGCGTCTGCCAATTCCGCCACCACCGCAAAAATAGTACCTTACAATCATATCATTTCGGTGCAGTTTTTGCAAGCGCTAGCTGTATTGTGATTTGACAGCTTGGTCAAATCAGTTATATTTTTCCATAAAATCCGCTACGGTCTTGCGGTAAAGACTCGGATTGGTCTCAAACGATTTCGCATGAGCTGCTCCTTTAACTACGAGTAATGCTTTTGGAGTTCCCTTTTTGACAGCATCATAATTTTGATAAACCATACTCGTAGGCACATAGGTATCTTTGCTGCCGTGGATGAAAAGAATCGGTAATTTGTCCTTAGCAAGTGCAGTTAGTGAGCTGGCGTCTTGGAAGAACCAACCTTGCCGAATTTTATTTTCCAGAGAAACACCGTAAACAATCGGAAATGCAGGAACGTGGTAGCCGCTCCAGCCCTGATAAGTAATCTCGTCCCAGACATTGCTGTAACCGCAATCCTCGATAATATTTTTGACAGAACTTGGCAGATTAGATTGACCACTTGCCATCATGACTGTTGCAGCACCCATTGACAATCCGTAAAGTGTAATACTGCTTTGCGGATTTTCCTTTGTAAGCAAATTCGCCCAGGCAATCACATCCGTTTTGTCATAATAACCATAACTGATGAATTGACCCTGTGAATCCCCCGCCCCACGATTGTCAGGTATCAATACATTGTAGCCGAGCTGATGAAAAAGTTCACCGTACATGCGCATTGCCGATTTGTCCTGCCGAAAACCGTGAACGACAATAACAGTCTTATTTGTTTTAACCGCCGCAGGCACATACCAAGCATCAAGTTTCAAACCGCCATTTGATAATGTTTTCGTTGATTTGTCCAACTTGTCAAATTGTTGCACAAGAGAATAATTCGGACTCGTCTTAGCCACTTGACCGACGGGTTTGTCATTGCGAATCGCCGCAACCTGATAGAAATAAAGTGTCGCTCCAAAGTCAATAATAACAAGCACAGCAAGGATTCCAACAATCCAGCGAATAAAATGTTTTTTCTTCATCGGAAACTATTATATACAAAAATACTTGATATGTCTAATTATTTTCAACATCAAATCGTTAAAATAATGTATATCTTTTGAAAATTCAGGAAAAAACAAATAAAATAGTCTTAAACGAGACATATAAATTTGTAAACAATAATCAAGAGAATAAAAATAAAAAGTGCTAAACTTAATGTAAATAAAGAAAATTCAAGATAGAAATCGGTACACCAGCAAATTAGCTCCAAATAAAGCAGAGACTTATTCAGTG
>JAJXWC010000078.1 GCA_021781855.1 Bacillota bacterium
TCCCACTTCAAAGCAACGAGAAAAACCGGTCAGAATCTCATGCTCACCAAAGTTCTTCGTCACATTTTTCAATTCAATCATCTCATAATCCTTTCAAATAAAGCACATTTGCCCGCCGTTCGCGCCGCACCTGTACTGCAAATAGACTGAACACTAATAGCAGATAAATCATCGGAATGACTAAACTGGAAAGTGACAGATGAAATAAGAAATAAGCTAAATCGACAATCACAATACACATTATAACGGCGCTCCAAAGATAATTGCTATGGATTTCAAGAGAATCGTGTCCAGCTAAACGTCTAATCAAAAATTTTTTTCTATTTTGGTAGAAATAAATTGTATTGAGTAAATAAATGAGCAAAAGCGCACTGACAATATTTAAACCATTTGTGAAAAGCAGCATATTTCGCTGAACGGTTGTTGTAAATATCCGATTGTTAATAGCCAAATAGCCATTGATTAAAGTTCCAACATCGAATTCTAAATGATATTGTTTAACGAGTTGATTAAACATTTCGGGATTGGTCGTTAAAATCTGCGACATAGAAAGATAGCTTCCGAATAAAACGTTAAAATTTGTGGTGTCCGTAAAAGTCTTAGGACTATAGACGATAAGGACTGGGGAGTGTGCTAGGGTTTGATTAGAGACGGTAGAGTTCCCAATCACAGCGTAAGTGAATAGGTCATCGTTTCCTTTATATACTGCTGCTGTTGCTTGGTTGATGTTGTATTCGGATTCAGTTTGCTGCCAAGCCATTGAGAATTCGGAAAGATTATTTTTTTGGCTCTCAGGTACTAAGAGACAGTATTTACCAGCTCCCATTTGGCTGATTGCATTTTTTGTGCTTGCAGAAATTTCTAAATTTGATTGTTTAACAAAAGTTGCATTAACATAGAGTGCATTGGCGACATAGTTCATTGGAGAAATATTACTCGGAGGGGTGGGAGAATAGCCGATATTCATTCTTTCATGTGTGGATTCTGATAGTGACAAGTAATCAAAATAATTTGTTGCCAAAAGGGTTGTAGGGGCATTTAAAATTTTTGTCAGAAAGTTTTTTAAATTTTCCTGGCTTACTTTATTATTTGAGCTGTTGGTCATGTTACCGAGTGCAGTTGTTCCATAATAGTTCTTGTTTTTTGCCCACGCATTTTGACCTTGTTTTAAAGTATTCAGGTCATTTATTGTTTTTTCCAAACCTGAAAGACTTGACATGGTACCAATGACCGCCACAATTTGTAAAACAAACACGAGAATAACAATCGACAATAAAGGTGTTTTGCCTTTTATGGAGAGATTGATGGCTTGCGCTTGCAAGAGATAGAACAAAATGAATGAAATCAAAAAATCAACAATAAGTAAAAGTGCTGTCCATACAAAAAGTGTAATGAAAATAGTCTCAAAATAAGTAATCGAAAAAATACCAGTTAAAGCAAGATATACCGAGGAAAGCACAGTAAAAATAACGAAAGAACTCAAGATAAACAAACTATCCTGTTTGACGGCAGAAAATAGAAGTTCTTTTTTACTCATTCCTGCCAATCTTCTCACACTATCATACTTTATTTCTGAGATGTATTTTCCCATTAAAAGTGTGATAAAGGAAATGAGAAGAACGATAATCAGCGTTAAATCATTATTGGGAAGTTCAAAAGTAAGCATATCCAGCCTGATGTCTTCGTTTTGATAGCTGGTAGTGTTCCCTAATTTGTTGAGCTGCTCTGAAAGAGATTTGGCACTTAGATGGTTGCCGATAATGAGATAATTTGTAGTGTTTGGGCTGCCATTTATCAGAGTTTTGTCGGTTGTTTGAGGATATACATTAGATAATTTTCCATAACCTATG
The DNA here is from genome assembly GCA_021781855.1 of Bacillota bacterium. GTDB lineage: Bacteria > Bacillota > Bacilli > Lactobacillales > Streptococcaceae > Lactococcus. The sequence continues at coordinate 1,851 of JAJXWC010000078.1, forward strand.
GAAGTAAAGGTAGCTTTAGTGGCTCCAGTTGTTGTATTGGTTCCACTTGTAAACAACTCCTTTGCAATTATAACGTGATTTTTAAATGAAATTTGTTTTATTTCTTCTAGGATATCAATTCTTGCCTTGACAACTTCAACGACTGCAGTTTTTCCTGTAGGAAAATATGCCGCTCGACCTGAAATATAGGAAACAGTAAGAAAACTTAATAAACCTAAAGAAAAAACAACTAGAAAGCTTTTTAGTAGTCTATACATTACGGCCTCCTTTTCCTAGATTTTGAGATTAAAAGACAAAAAGGTTTGATTTGAAAACGGTTTGTGATTGAAGTCTTGCTATCAAACCTTGTATAGTCTTGTGAATAAAAAGTATGCTAATATCGCGTTATAAATTTGGCTTTAAGGAGTGATTGTTTTTGAATACACGGTGTAACCGCCGTTTTGAGCACCTACCAGAACTCGGGCATTTCCGGTATTTATAATACCGACAAATGCTAAAGTACCAGCGTTTGCGGATTGTGTATGACCAGCACCAGTCGCTAAATCTTGTAGGAAAGCTTGATGTCCTTCATAAAGCATTTGATAACTGGAATATGCTGAATTGCCATCATCTCCATAATACCAAGTGCCTGTGGAAGAGCCGATAACACCGCTAGTAGCAGATACTGAAATTGCTCCGATTGATGCGAAAGTAAGAAGTGCTCCTGTTAGAGCAATAGTTTTTGTGAGTTTCATAAAGTTTACCTTTCTATTTTCAAGTGATTACTTCATTTGTAAGGGATTCTTTCTCTCTTACTGATGTTAGAGTACAACTTGACATCAAAGCTATCAGGGCACTCTGTCCGTCTTTCGTGGTAAGAAAGCTGTTGAGATAGTGCTGCTTATCCCGCACCCGAAGAGGTGGGGAATTGCGATTGCGACTAGCCCACTTCGAGCATCAACAGCGTAGCACGAAGTGCATAGGTATGCACTTGCTGGGTTTAACATGTGATAAAAATTGAAAATAATAGCTTCCAACTTGACACGACAACATTGTGATTATAAAATTGAAAATTTCGTATTTAGCTTTACTTCTCCATTGCTTATACCTCACTGTTTCTATCAAGAATTCCTATTCTTGTCTCGCGCGCTTTTTTCTATATTTAAATCATACCACTAAAATTTTGCGATTTTAAAAAGTGGTCAAATTTGACCACTTTCATTTTGGATTATTTTGAAATAAAATTTTTGATACTTTTCTTTAAGGAACTTGCAACCTAAAATATTAAAAAGCTCAATGGTTTCTCTCATCAATTTATCGCCTTTTTCTTGCTCGCCAAACTCGTAAAAAGCATAACCTTTTGCAAAATGGAGCACAATTCTCCCATAAGTATCAACTTCGTAGAGTGCCTTTTCGACTTCATTAATGATATGAAATACTTCCGTTTTACTTCCTTGTTGACTAATAAACCCGATAATACCGTTTAAAGCTGCTTGGACAATAAGGCGGTTGTAATCGGGAATATTATAAAAATATCCTGATTTCACCAAAAATTCGTCTAAAAGTTCGTGAATCAGGGCATTAGATAATTGGTCAATAGTATCAGTGAAAATCCAAAGTTCTTTAGCTCCCCAGTGTTCAATTTTAAAAAGATATTCAGAAACTTCTTCTTGCTCAGAAGCATCAAGCGAATCATAACAAGCTTTGGCAGATAAAGCAATCAAATGGTTTTCAGGATATTGGATATTTGTTTCAAAAATTATTTTAAGACGATTGATGTCCTCAACATAAAAAGCTTGGTCAATCTCTTCAAAAAGTTCAATAAAATAATCATTTTGCCCGTTATTCAGGATATAACTGTATTCGTGAAGAGAAACTCCTATAAGTTGTAAGGCTTCATCAAGTACATTAAAAGAAAGCATTGTCTCTCCTTTTTCAAAGCGATTCAGCGTTTTACTTTTAAGCCCGATTTCTTCAAAGGCTTTGGAAGAAAGCCCTCTTTCTTCACGTAACATTTTAAAGCCAGCTCCGTATCTATTATAAACCATAAAATTGTTTCCTTTAATTTAATAATTACAGTTTAATTGTATAACTTTTTTGATAGAAAATCAAAAAGTTAAATGAAAATTACGATTTACTGTTTCCAAACGATATTCACTCTCGTGAAGTGCTAAGCCGCTGAGATAAATTTTTAACAAAAAGTGGTCAAATTTGACCACTTTTATTTTGCTGTTTTAAAAAATCACATTTCTTGGTCAGTAATAATCGTTTCACGTCCCATATTATCAACTGCATGAAAAAGTGTTTGCCAACTTTGATTGAAAGGATAATCAAAATCAACGATAACTGAAGTCGGGTCATGCTCTTGACTGAAACGGATTGATAAAAGTCCAGATGAATTCAATAATTCAAAGTTAATAACGGGATTCATCTGAAAAACGCCTTTGAGATGATGGTCTATGATATACCAAAAAGCGTCAATAACCTCGCCTGGAATCGAAGCGACTGTATCAAAACTGGCGTAACGCCGCCGTGTATTTGTAAATGCCATGTTATATCCTTTCATGAAGCAGAGACTTATTATTCAGTGGAAGTTGAGGCTCCCCTTGAACTTAGGGTACAACCTAGGTAAAGAAATTAAGCGTACTGTATCTTCGCCGTTGGTACTCAACACCAAAGTGTTTGGGTGAAACCGCAATAGTTTGCTTAACGAGATTATCCTGTCCATCTATGCTATCCGTTTATCTCAGCAGTGCGTGCTAATCCCGCCTCTTAGGCGGCGGGATTAGCAGCACTAAGCTTCGAATTTCGCTCGGCTAAACTTGGTGGGAGTTTCAACTCCCACCAAGTAAGTCTCTGCTTCATTCTATCTCCAATTCGCTACACCGCTAAAGCAATTAGACGGCGGAGATAGTGATGCTTGTTCCGCTATTTAATCTAGCACGTACTGCTGAGATAAATTTGTTCATTTTTGAAGTTAATTATTCACACGAGATTCTTTGATAATCTGGCGAATATTTTTAATCGTATCTTCAGTTTCCACTTGCGTTTTCATGCCATACATCAGAAAAATTGCGTCTAGCAAACTAATCTGGGAAACCGTTGAGGCAACAGCTTCAGGGCGAAATGAAATTTCTTCAGAAATCGAAATGAGGGCCACATCTGCTGCTTTTGCTAGTAAAGAGTTGGCAAATGAAGTAATCGCAATCACAGGAACACTGCGACTTTTTAGAATTTCAACAATCCGTAGGGTATCTTTGTTTTTTCCTGTGTGTGAAATCACAAAGGCACAATCTTTCGCTGTCAACTTTGCTGCCAACATCTGCTGATAATGAAAATCTTGATGATAGACTGTTTTCAACGGCATTCTAAGAAATTTATGGAAAGCAATACCAGCAATCGCGTTTGAACCGCCGAGTCCAAAAAAACCCACAGTGTCTGCATTTAAAAGAATTTCTAAAGTCTGCTCCAAATCTTGCTCTGAAACCAAATTAAATGTTGCATTGAGTGAAGAAATATTGCTTGTGAAATTTTTTTTCAGAATATCTTTATAAGAGTCGGAAGGTGCAAGTTCACTGAAAAAATTATCTGTATTTACAGGTTCAGTGATATGAATGGCTAATTTCAAGTCTTGAAAAGAAGCGAAGCCGATTTTTTTAGCAAAACGCGAAATTGTTGCTGTTGATACATTTGTAGCGAGTGCTAATTCTTGGATTGAAAGTCGTGCAGCGGTATCAATATTTTGAGTCAAAAAATCAGAAATCGCTTGGTCTGACTTACTTAAACTATCATAATAACTATTGATTCGCGTAATCAGCGTTCCTGCCATAATTTTTCCTCCAGCTTCATCTAATTATAACACAAAATACAAATGAGAAGAAAAGTTTTTTAATGAAAAAGTAAAAAAATTACACATTTTCTGTTGACAAATGAAAAATATTTTCGTATAATATGCTTGTAAACGATAACAATTAGAATTTATAGACTAAATAAGAACATAAAGGGCTATGTGAGTACTTGAAAGGAATTTGTCTCAGCAGTGCATGCTAATCTCCGCTGTCTAACTGCTTCAGTGGTGTGGCGGATTGGAGATAGAATAAATGGGAAGCGAGAGGGTAATCTCATATCAAGGATGTTAGGTAGACTGTTGCGGCTTCAGCCGCTTACAGGTCGCTTAGTTTGTCCACCTAGAGGTTGTACCCTAAATTTAGTGGAAGTTGAGACAAATCTCTGCTTCATTGCTGTCAAGTACTTGTTAGTCATGGAAGGGGTTTAAAAAATGAAATTTGCAATGGTAGGATTAGGAAAAATGGGACTCAATCTCGTCAAAAATGCGGCGGATAATGGATTGGAAGTTGTGACTTACGATCTGAACGCTGCTGCGGTCAATGAAGCTGCGGCTTTCTCGCAGCATGTCACAGGCGCGAAAAGTATCGAGGAGATGCTGGCTGAGCTCCCAAGTCCGAAAATTATTTGGGTAATGGTGCCAGCAGGGAAAGCAACAAATTCGACGATTGAGCGACTTTCTGAGCGGCTTTCTGCCGGGGATATGATTATTGATGGTGGAAACTCAAACTATAAGGATAACCTGGCACAAAATGAAAGACTCACGGCGCGTGGCATTAAATTTTTTGATGCGGGGACTTCTGGTGGGATGGAAGGTGCGCGTGCGGGCGGGAATTTTATGGTTGGCGGTGATGATGAGCATGCTTGGCACGTGATTGAGCCGATTTTTAAGGCACTTGCTCAAGAAAACGGCTATCTTTACACAGGAAAGCTTGGGAGCGGGCATTATCTGAAAATGATTCATAACGGCATTGAATATGGCATGATGCAGGCGATTGCTGAAGGTTTTGAAATTTTGGAAGCTTCACCATTTGACTATGATTACGAAGCGGTCACTAAGCTCTGGAATCATGGCTCAGTCATTCGGAGTTGGTTGATGGAGCTTGCTGAGGAACAGTTTGCCAAAGACCCTAAATTAGATAATATTTTGGGACATGTGCAAGCTTCAGGCGAAGGAAAATGGACAGTAGAGGAAAGTCTGGATTTGCAAGTCCCAGCACCGATTATTGCGCTCTCACTCATGATGCGTAACCGAAGTCTGCAAGAAGATACGATGACAGGAAAAGTCGTTGCGGCTTTGCGTAATGGATTTGGCGGACATGATGTTGAGCACAAATAGGTTCATCGAAATTAGCAAATAAAGAAAGGGGTAAAAAATGCAATATTTGATTGGTGTTGACCTTGGTACGACGGCGACAAAGTCGGTTTTATTCAAGCCGAATGGCGAAATTGTGGCGAGCAGTAGTCAGGGCTATACCTTATACCGAGATGCGAACGGTATGGCAGAAGAAGCGCTAGAAGATATTTTTGAAGCAGTGCTTGTGACGATTCGCGAAGTCTCCATCAATCTTGAGGAAGATGATGAGCTGCTGGCGGTATCTTTTAGCACGCAGATGCATTCGCTCATTGCTTTTGATGCGGATTGGCAGCCGCTGACGCGCGTTATCACTTGGGCAGATACTCGTGCAGTTAAATATACCGAACAGCTCAAGGCAACAGGTACGGGGATTGAAATTTATAAACGGACTGGAACCCCGATTCACCCAATGGCACCTTTGTCCAAGTTCTTATGGTTGAAAAACGAACAAACTGAGATTTATGACCACGCTGCGCATTTTTTGGAACTTAAAGGATACATCTTTCATCGGCTCTTTGGAACGAATAAAATCGAGCTTTCAACAGCAACGGGCACTGGTATTTTTAATATTTTTAATCTTGACTGGGATAGCGAAGCCTTAGCGCTGACAGGAGTTCGCAGAGAGCAATTACCTGAGATTGTTGAACCATATGAGATTGAGCAAGGAATGCCGCATGAATTTGCCAAGAAGATGGGAATTTCTGCCGACACAAAATTTGTCTGGGGAGCAGCGGATGGACCACTGTCCAATCTCGGTGTAAATGCTATAAAACCTGGCGTAGCAGCGATTACAATAGGAACTTCTGGGGCAATTCGTGTCGTAACTGACCGTCCGCGCACAGATGAGAAAGCGCGTACATTTACTTATGCACTTGATAAGACGCACTGGGTAGTTGGTGGTCCAGTCAATTCGGGTGGTGATGTTTTTCGGTGGGCACGCGACCAGATTTTTGATGGGAAATTGAGTTTTGATGAGGTGACCGCTCTGGCAAGGGAGATTCCTGCAGGTGCGGATGGTTTGCTTTTTCATCCTTATTTAGGCGGGGAGCGAGCGCCTTTGTGGGATGCGAATGCACGGGGGTCATTTTTCGGGCTGAACTATGGACACGACCGTGCTCATATGGCGCGTGCTGTGCTGGAAGGTGTGATGTTCAATCTTTACATGGTGGCGCTTAGTTTGATAGAAGTCACAGGAAATCTCACGCAAATTCAAGCAACAGGTGGTTTTACAAGCTCAAATCTTTGGACGCAAATTCTTGCTGACATTTTTGAACAGCCGATTAATGTACCCGAAAGTCGGGAAGCAGGCTGCTTAGCTGCGGTAATTATGGCAGAAAAAGCATTGGGAATGATTGATGATTTGGAAGTCATCGAGAGAACGGTTGGGAGTCATCAGACTTACCAGCCCAATTCGGAACATTTTGAGATTTATCGCGAGCTAACGCCGATTTATATTCGACTAGCGCGTGCCTTCTCAACAGAATATGAAAATATTGCTAATTTTCAACGACAATTTGGGAATAAAAAATAAGCAAAACGAAAGGAAAAATAATGCTTGATTTAGTTGTACTTTTTGTGGGGGTTCTCATTCTCCTGCTGATGATTATCAAATTCAAAATTAATACTTTTGTCTCATTGATTGTCGTCTCTGTCCTTGTGGGGCTTGGTTTGGGGATGCCGCTTGGGCAGATTCCTGTTTCTATTCAAAACGGGATTGGTAGCTCACTCGGTGAACTGGCGATTGTCTTTGGTTTTGGTGCTATGTTGGGACGTTTGATTGCGGATGCTGGCGGTGCTTATCGGATTGCCAAAACGCTGATTAATAGTTTCGGGCAAAAGCGGATTCAATGGGCGATTATGATTGCCAGTTTTATTATTGGGATTGCGCTATTCTTTGAAGTTGGCATGGTGCTTCTGATTCCGATTGTGTTTGCTGTAGCTTTGGAAGCAGAAGTTCCGCTGATTTATTTGGGGATTCCAATGGCGGCTGGTTTATCTGTCACTCATGGCTTCTTACCACCTCACCCAGCGCCGATTGCAATTTCAGGTGCTTTGGGGGCAAATCCGGGCACTGTTCTGATTTACGGCATTATTGCTGCAATTCCGACGGTTATCATTGCAGGTCCTGTTTTCACAAAGATTGCGCGCAAATGGGTACCAGAAGCTTTTGTTGTTAAGAAAAAACTCTCAGCTTTCGGCGAAATCAAACAATGGAAATTAGAAGAAACACCAAGTTTTGGGATTTCTATTTTGACCGCTTTGATGCCCGTCATTCTCATGGCAATCAGTACGGTTTATTCGATTATCGTGAATGATGGTAAACCGTTTGCGGCGGTCACGACAAATGCGCTGAAGGCTGGAAAAGTCGTCACAACAACGACTTATCCGTCTTCCTTGGTCGAAAATATCATGATGTTTGTCGGAAATCCAGTCTCTGCGATGATTATTTCCTTGCTCTTTGCTTTTGTGACGATGGGCTGGATGCAGAAAAAGAAAAATACAGAAATTGCGACTTCCGTTGTAGAATCTGTCAAGTCGATTGCGATGCTGTTGCTCGTTATTGGTGGTGGCGCAGCGCTCAAGCAAATCCTGATTGATGGCGGTATTTCAGCCCAGATTGCAGCGATGTTTAAGGACTCTTCGCTGTCTCCTTTGCTTTTGGCTTGGATTATCACGGTCATCTTGCGCGTGGCACTCGGCTCAGCAACGGTTGCGGCGCTGACGGCTGCTGGTTTGGTTCAGCCGATGATTGCCTCTGCCTCTCCAAATA
>JAJXWC010000079.1 GCA_021781855.1 Bacillota bacterium
AGAAAAATATTAAAAATAAAGTGAACAAAGGAAAGTATTGAAGTGCTTACTTCATCAGTAAGGGATGCTGTTCTCCCCCACCGATGTTAGAGCACAATCTGACATCAAAGCTGCGTAGATAGCAGATACTTGGTAGGTTAAAAAACAAAATATCAAATTTTACGATAAAATAATTTGACAAAACAGTCCAAAAAGTTTTATAATAGAGAAAAATGTTGAGGAGGTAGGCAATGAATTTTGGCGAAAATATTAAGCAACTTCGACTTGCCTCAGGGCTTACGCAGGCACAAGTAGCAGAGAAACTGGGAATAAAGCAAAATAGCTATGTTGCATGGGAACAAAAAGCAAGCAATCCCACTTTAGAATTAGTAGAACGGCTTTCAACACTTTATCAGATTTCGATAGAAGAGATTATCAAAAAAAATGATAGTCAGGACGAAGAAAAAGAATTGTTGAAGAATTTCCGTGCATTAAAAAAAGACCAAAAAGAGCAGCTCTCGGCCTTTACAATTTTTCTCTTAGAGCAAAATCAAGTTCAAAAACCAGTAAATAAAATCGTTCATCTGAAGACTTACAAGCGAAATGAACTAAATTATGCAATTGTTGAAGATGAACAACTTTCAGCAGGTTTCGGTCAGTCGGTATCCAATACTGGTGAAAAATACAAGGCTTACACACCAACACGTTTAGCGCGTTATGATGGTGCTGCACGAGTTAATGGTAATTCAATGGAGCCAGATTTTCCTAATTTTTCTATTGCAACCTTTCTCCACACTGGATTTGACAGGGATGGTGAAACTTATGCCATTTCTGAAGGAGACTTAGGAGAAGAACAACTTTATATCAAGCAAGTTTTCCAAGAAGAAAACGGCTTTAGAATTCACTCTCTCAATCCGAAATACAGAGACTTTTACTTAGGTGAGGAAGACAACTTTCGAATTATTGGCCCCGTCGTTGATAACTTTGTAGAGATTGAAGAAAATCAAATCGAAGATTAAGAAGCACGCAAGAAAAAAGAATTGGAGCATTTATGTTAAACATTTTTGAGCAATTACTACCAATTCTTGGAATTGGAGTTGTTTTTGCTTCCTTATATAGTATTGTACTTTGGCTGTCCTCTGTTTTAAACGCTAAAGATGAAAAGCGAAAAGAGAATATCAAAGAAGAAAATTCTAAACAAAATTCATCAAAAACCAAAAATGAAGCAGAGACTTATTCAGTGGGAGTTTCAACTCCCACTGAATTTAGTCGAGCGAAATTCGAAGCTTAGTGCTGCTTATCTCGCCGCCTTAGAGGCGGGGTATTAGCACGCACTGCTGAGATAAATTACTGGCCTAATTGACCGAAAAATAAGAGAGGTGCTGTGATGTTAACTTTTCCTCTTATCAATGATACTTCTCGGAAAATTATTCACATTGATATGGATGCGTTTTTTGCTGCTGTTGAGATTCGCGACAACCCAAAATTAAAAGGAAAACCTGTTGTGATTGCGAGAAATCCCTTAGAAACGGGAGGCAGAGGAGTAGTTTCGACTTGTTCTTATGAGGCGCGCACTTATGGTATTCATTCGGCGATGAGTTCAAAAGAAGCTTATGATTTGTGTCCGCAAGCAGTTTTTATCTCAGGAAATTATGAAAAATATATCCAAGTCTCAAAACAGGTAAGAGCAATTTTCGCTCGTTATACTGAAAAAATTGAGGCAGCATCTATTGACGAAGCCTATCTTGATGTAACAGAAAATAAAATTCATTCCAAATCTGCGGTAAAAATCGCTAAACTCATTCAACATGACATTTTCACAGAGCTGCATTTGACCTGTTCGGCGGGAGTTTCCTATAACAAATTTTTGGCAAAAATTGCTTCTGATTATGAGAAACCGCATGGCTTGACCCTAGTGATGCCAGAAGAAGCCAAAGATTTTTTAGCAAAATTACCGATTGAAAAATTCCACGGTGTAGGGAAAGCAACACTCCCGAAATTACAGGCATTAGGAATTACGACGGGAAAGGACCTGCAAAATTCAGACCCCCTAGTGCTTGCGGAACGCTTTGGCGTTTATGGTTGGTATTTATATCTTAAAGCAAACGGTATCCATAACTCTAAAGTCATCAATTCAAGGAAAAGAAAATCGGTAGGAAAAGAGCGAACTTATGGCAAGCTTCTTTATCTTCCCGATGATATTAAAGGAGAACTCGCAAGACTTTCAGAACGGGTGGCGAAAAGTCTGCAAAGTCATGAGTTGCAGGGAAATATTGTCATCTTAAAATTACGTTATTCTGATTTTACAACATTGACCAAACGAAAAACTTATTCAGAAAAGATTGAGCAAGCGGAAAAACTCACACTTGCCGCCCAAGAAATTTTTGGAGAATTAGACTATGAAGAAAGTCAAGGAGTAAGATTGCTTGGTGTAACGGTCAGTGGATTTGGTCCCACAGAAGAAGTATTAGATAGGCAGTGGATAGAAATGGAATAAAGGGAATTTCATGAGATTTTCTAATAAAAAAGAAACAGATTCCTAAGCAACTTGCGATTTGAATTAACCAAACGATTTGCATGAATGGCAGAGAAAAGGCGGCAATAAAAAGCCAAAGAAAATCCCCCGAACCGATTTTCAAGTTTTTAATCTCTGCAAGAAGAGCTAATAAAAGCCAGGTAAAATGTTCCAGTTTCCATGGAAATAAAAAGAGAAAAACTGCAGCAAAGAAAAGCCAAATCACAAAAGGAAACTGGTGAGCTCGATAATCTAAAATTGATAAAATCAAACAGAAAATAAGCGTCAAAAATTGGAGTAAGTCGACCCAACCGTGATAGGCTAGACTGAAGCAAAATCCTGTCGAAAGCTCTAAAAAAGGATAAATTAAAGAAAGATGAGTTCCACAGTGTCGGCAACGATTTTTAGAAAAAAGTTGTGAAAAAATTGGAACAAGTTCCCAAATACGAAGCTGCTGTTGACAAACCTCACAATGTGAACGACCCGTAACGATAGATTTGCCAAGTGGAAGCCGGTCAATCACTAAGCCAAAAAATGAACCGAAAATAGTACCAAAAACAAACGAGATAAAAGTTTCCATAATCATTTATACGCAAAAAAACGAGAATATTCACAGAAAATAGATGATTGTAATTTAGCAAGTGCCTGTTATCTGAGCACTTCGTAAAGTGTAGCGAAGCGAAGATGAAAAGGTGACCTGATATCATAGATGAAGTCATCACTTCAAGAAAAAAATTGAATTCATAATCAAATGATTTGGAAAATAAGGATTTTCTCGTTATAATTTAATTATAAGTTAATAATTTTTTTAGATAAGAAGGAGAAATCATGACAAACGAAAAAACAAAAACAATTCTCAATCAAACTGTTGCAGATTTGGCACAAGCCGCTGCCTTGGTTCATCAAACGCATTGGTATATGCGTGGACCTGGATTTTTGAGTTTGCACCCCAAAATGGATGACTTAATGGATGCTTTAAATGAACATCAAGATGAATTTGCTGAACGCCTAATCACGATTGGCGGCTCTCCTTTGTCAACTTTAAAAGAATTTGACGAGAATTCAAAAATTAATCTGGCTCCTGCAAGTTGGGATAAAACATTAACTCATCGTTTGGAAGAACTAGTAGTTACATACAAATATTTAGCCGATTTGTTCAAAGAAGGGATTGAAATTTCAGGTAAAGAAGGGGATGACGTAACCGTTGACCTTTATACGAGTGCTCTCGGAGATATTGAAAAGACGATTTGGATGCTTCAGGCAGAATTGGGATAAGAAATAGACTTTTAGTTTGATTCAATCAAACTCCAGCTATTGAGAGATGAAGCAGAGACTTATTGAGTGAAAGCTAGTTTGTCGGGTGGGCGAATTAGCTCCCATTAAATTTAAGATACAGGCTCACATCTAAATTAAATTTTTAAAATAAAAAACACGGTACAAGCAATATTTATTGCTTGCACCGCGTTTTTTTTAGACTCCGGCTTTGGTTTTTCCTTCCCATTTTGTGAGTCCACCTTTAAGGACATATATTTCAGGAACACCAGATTTTTTTAATTGTTTAGCAACTTTTGCAGCAGCAGTCGGTTTAGCATTTTCATAAATTAGTACAGGCTTGTTTTTGCTAATTGCATTGAGGCTTTGTTCAATTTGTGATGAGGAAATATTTCGCGCACCAAGAATATGCTTTACACGAAACTGATTTGCTTCACGAATATCAATCAGTTGAGACACAGGAATCAAACGAGCAAATTCACCATTGTCAACCACTTTAGCGTTACGTTTCAAATTCCATTTTGGATAAACATAGCTAAAGAAAATCAAAACGATTAAAGCAATAAATAATAAGATATTAACGACAACATTGATGTTCACTTTTTATTCCCCCTTAAATTGCAGCGCTAAACTGGCAGCACCGATAATCCCTGCATCATTTCCAAGTACAGCAAGTTTAATTTTTGTTGTATAGCGAACCGTTGAAAAGGCATATTTTTTGAAATAAGTGTCAACTTTTTCACGCAGAAACTCACCTGCTGCAGAAACACCGCCACCAATAACGATGGAATCAGGATTCAAAGTAGAACCAAGATTTGCGCAAGCAAATCCAAGATAATAAGCAAATTTATCCACAACAGAAAGAGCAAAAGCATCGCCTTCCTCGGCAGCAATGAAGATGTCCTTAGAAGTTACACCGTCGCCATTGTCAATCGCAGCCTTAACCTTTGAAGCACCCTCATATTCTTCGGCAAATTGGTTAGCCAAACGTACAACACCTGTCGCAGAAGTTACGGTTTCCAAACAACCGTGATTACCGCAAGTACATTCAAAACCATCAGGGTCAACACAGATATGTCCGATTTCTCCGGCAGCGCCAGCTATCCCGTGAATTAAATTTCCAGCAGCAATGATGCCACCGCCTACACCAGTTCCAAGTGTGATGAAAACAACATCAGGTTTATTTTCGCCAGCACCTACCCAACGTTCGCCAAGTGCGGCAACATTGGCATCATTATCAAGAATGAAAGGAAGATTAACGCCTTTAGAAATGACTGTTCCGACTTCTTGAGTGTCTTCCCAGTTCAAATTATAAGCCGCTTTAACAGTGCCTTTCTCGATATTTACTGTACCAGGTGTTCCCATGCCAATCCCGATAAAATCCGCTTTATCAAGTTTATAAAGCTCAATTCGGTGATTGATTGAAGCAATAATATCAGGAACAATATGTTTTCCGTTTTCAAGAATGTTTGTTGGAATTGACCATTTATCTTGAATTTCTCCTTCAAGAGTCAAAATACCAAATTTAATAGAGGTTCCACCGAGGTCAATACCGATAATTTTGTTAGCCATGTGACTATTTCTCCAATTTTTCTTTTTCTAAACGCTCTTCACGATGTAAAATCAGGCGTGCAGTGAGATATTCTGGCATATTTTTTTCCAGAATACCCGCATTAATCATATAGGATAATTCTTGTTGCATAAAATAAATCGCATCAAGACGATTGGGCATCAAGTTGAGATAACCATATCTTTTCAGCCATTCTTGGACATCATAGAGAGTTTTCATTATTACATTTTACCGCATTTGAAAGCGGTTTTCAAGTGATGATGAGAAAATGCTGTTTTTTCTACTGAAATTCTTTCCAGGATTTTTTAGAGTAAATCAAAAATGAAAGTCCAGCGAGAATTAAAGCGAAAACTGCAATAATGAAAGGGTAGGAGGAAAAACCTTCTTGTTCAAAGAGAAAACCAAGCGGAATGGGAAGGAAGAACATTCCGACATTGACAAAAGCCATATTAAAACTAATCACTCGTTTTGCGGTATTAGCGGAATATTTTTCATAAGCTTGTTTCATTGCCGTTGGGTAAAGTGGTGCCAGTCCGAGTCCGAGTAAGGTTCCTGAGAGATATTGAAAGCTAATCTGATGAACAAAGCCGAAACTTACGCCGATGAGAAGCAAAAGAAAATGTAAAAAGATAATCGTTCGTCCAGAAAGTAGATAAGCCGTAAATCCTGTAAGAAAACGTCCAATCATCAGTCCTGCCCAGTAAAAAGAAGTAATGGCGGCACCAACTGCCATTGAAAAATGTAATTGTTCAACGGCAAAACTTGAATAAAAACGCCCGATAATCAGTTCAACAGCGTAGAAAAAATAAAAAGTAGGTATGAGAAAATGCTGAAATTTCATTTTTTCTGGCGCAATTTCTTTTGTTTCATGAGTTGCTTCAGCTTTTTCATTAAATTTATCACGTGTGATAAATGCTAAGAGCAGAATTAAGAATTGAGCTGAGGCAATAATCCCGACGCCGAGTTGCCAAGTACGCCCAGGCTGGACAGCAAAAGTCATGATAAATGAGCTAAGTGAAACACCAATTCCATAAAAGGCATGTAAAAAATTCATCAAACTATTACTGAAATGTTTCGCAGCAAAATCATTAATTGTGATGTCTACTGCGCCTTGACCAAAGCCTAGAAAAACGCAGGAAAGTAGCATTGAAAAAGTGTTATGTCCCAAACCGAGTGCAGCCAAGCCGATGATTGTGAGAAGTGTACTGTAAATAATGAACTTATCCATTGTCCAAATCTTAGACAGCCGAGGATAAATCAGTGTTGAACAAAAGGAAAAACCAAGCTGAATCGCTCCAAAAATACTAATCATATCTACTGAGAAACCGTAAGTCTGCCGAATAGCAGGCCAGGCACTTCCCATGACCGAGTCAGGTAATCCTAAGCTGATAAAGATGATAAAAACGATAAAAATAAGAAATTTTGTAATTTTTTTGCTAGTCATGGGCTGCCTTTGCTAAGGTTTAATTCTCTTATATTATAACAAAGTTGGAAAAGGAAAGGCGCCGAGAAATTGAATTTGTTTTTACAAAATGGTATCATTAAATTTGAATAATGCAAAATATAGATGGATAAACAACGAATGAAGACGATAATTATTGATGCAGGAACTGAGGACAATGAAAAAATTTACGGCTTCGTGCGTGGGCTTGAAGATGAGCTGAAGATAAGAGCTGAAATTTATATGACTAAAACTTGTAGTACGCATGAAGAAGCTTACAATTATTTTGTCACTCATGCTGCAGAGATAGGCACTTATTTTGTAAAGATTTCAACACGAGAAGAGTTTGAATTGCTTCAAAAAATCCAGGAAGTAAAGACAAAAGCGATAGTGATGATGTACACAGATGACGAAGATTTACAGAGTGATTTGCTTGATTTTACTCACTCTGAAACATGGACGTTAGCAACAGTGCGGGGAGAGCGTTCTTTAAGGCAAATGCTCAGAAAAATTTTGGCTTTTTGCTATACTCACAATGTAAAAACGGAGAAAATAGGAACAAACAATCTTGTGATGACTTCCGTTTTGTATATTATGGCAGAAAAGGAGCACCGAAATTATCTGCGCTCCGTTCAGAGCGATAACGAATGTCTAATCCGAACGACAATAACTGAAATCGGTAGAATGGCTCCTCATTTCATCCCTCTCGGACGAGGGCTTCTAGTTAATTTGGACCATATCCGCAGAATCGAAAGTGATGGCTTAACCATCTGCTTTGAAGGAACGACAAAAAGAATAACAGCACCAAAAGTCTGCAAAAAACAGCTTAAAGCGTTAGCTGAAAGATACGAGATAAAGCACTAGACAAAACGACATTCTGCAAAATAGAATGTCGTTTTCGTCACAAAATTAGGTTTCATCACAGCAGAATCGCATTTTATCACACAAAATCACGTTTCATCACTTATTTTACGAAAAATTCGTAAAATTATTTGTTTTTCTAAATGTTAGGGATTACAATATAAACATAGAAAATAAAAATGCTTAAGCAAGCGTGAGAATGACGATTCTCAAAAGAGAAAGAGAGGAAAAATGATAAAAAAGGAGTTATCGCCCAAAAATGATGTTCTCAGCAAAGTAGGAAAGGAAATTTTTCATAATGGAAAAATTGTCAACAGCGTAAGTCACTAGAAGATAATCCTCTTTTAGTGACTGTAGAATGAAAGAGGTAAAAAATGAAAAAAAGTATTAAAGTTTGTGCAGCTGCGGTTGTCGCTGTCGCTGCAGTTGCAATGGTTGCCCCTGTGCAAAAAGCAAATGCAACAGTTGTCGTATTTCTGCCCAATGTATATGTCCAAAACCAAATTTGGGAAAATGCTGTACCGCTAGTAGGAGCAAAAGCACAGTGGGTTACCGTAAACAGTTATTGGACGGGAAGCGTACAAGTAAATTATATCAGTGGTTACACTAGAGTGCCATATGGAACTGTGGCAATATATAATGCATTAGGAACATCCAGAACGCTCAGCACAACTTATATTTATAAAGCAAATTAAACTTTTAAAGTGAGGAGAAATAAAATGATGCTATACTTGTTCGAAATAAAAAAATTTGTAATTAATCGTAAGAATATGATGTTAGGATTGATTCTCTCCTCACTCCTTTTTTTAGGGCTGTATTTCTTTGTGTTCAATGGTCCTTTAACTGCCCCGGCGCTTAAAGCTCAACTGTTGAGTTCTACACAACAACTGGAGAGTTCTTCAAGAGCTACTCTGAATGGACTTTCAAAAAATGACAGAAGCAGAGAATTTTTTTCAAAAAACGAGGAGTATTTGGAAAAACAGATTATTGCAATCCAAAAAAATGATATTAATCAGTATTATGATTTGGAATTGCAAAGAATTAATTTTGAAATGAAGAATAATCAACAAGTCGTGGGGCTGTCAGTAGAAAACTTAGAGGCTGAGAAAAGCTATATTCAACTCGTCCAGTCGCGAGGGCTAAACTTTGAAATAATGCCGAGTGGGCAAATTCATGCCTTTGGACAATATGTGAGATTTACTTTCGGTTTGTTTTTCTCTAGTTTGTTTTTGTTTGCTTTTTCTTTATTTGTTTCGATAGATTTGTCAAGCTTCTTGGAAAAAAAGGAAAATCATTTTTTCAATTTTGCAGGAATTGGAAGCCTGAAAAATATCCTTACTAAGGTTATAACTTCAGTTTTGCTGACAATGCTCTGGATAATCTTATTGAGTGTGATTGACATTGTTATTGTCGGAGTTACGAGTGGTTTCGGTTCTTTCAATTACCCTGCGGTTTTATCTAATATCTGGGGAGGGGAAGTTGCTACAACTCCAGATAACATAAGTATTTCCAATGGTCAGGTTATTTTGCTTTCTCTATTTTACCTATTTATCATTCTTGTTTTTCTTTCAACTTTGGGAGCACTCTTGTCTGCTTTGACTAAGAGAGCTTTAGTTGTAGCAGGGATAATTGCGGTATTTGTTGTTGGCTGGTCACTCGTAGAAAATCAGCCTGCTGTTCAGGGTTTAAGGCGTTTCGTGCCGATGAGTTATCTTAATCCAGTTGAACTTTTGTGCCATCCGAGCTATCTTATGGGAAATTTTTCTTATCTCGGTGGGATAGTTTATCTGATGATTTGCAGCTTAATCTTTCTTTTTCTGGCTAATTTGGTCTATAAAAATTACAAGATAAGGAGAATTTGAAATGACTTTAAAAATTAGTAGTCTAAAAATTCCAGATATTATATCCTTTGACTTTGAACTTGCTCAAAACGGACTTTACGGAATCATCGGGCGCAATGGTATCGGGAAAAGCACTTTGTTTTCAGTCCTATCGGGGGAAATCGCCATATCACAAGGCAAAGTCGAGACTGGGCGAGTGGCTTATCTGCCAGATGTCGAAAGCTTTGACGGGAATCTCAAAATGAAGGATTATTTCAATAT
>JAJXWC010000080.1 GCA_021781855.1 Bacillota bacterium
AACAGCATACTACGAAAGATAAGAGCTTCGCTCTCTCTATCTGCAACCTCAACAGTACACTGTACTGTTGAGCTGTTAAGCTGTCCATCCTCGCTACACTGCTAAAGCAGCCAGTCAGAATGGTAATCTCTGCTTTCGTTCTACTGCGGTAAGATGAGTCGTTTTTGTCTCAGACAAAAGAACCAGATATCGTAGATGTCAGGTTACATCCTAACATCAGTAGGAAAAATACTGATGAAGTAATCGCTTCAAGTAAGTAAAAATATGCACTTCATAAACAAAATAAAAGGAGAAAAAAATGTTCAAAGCATATGCAAAATATTGGCGGAAAGCCACACAGCTCAGCGGATACAGTAGTCGTTCAGATTACTGGTGGGTTTTTCTTGTAAATAGTCTGATTTTCTTGATTGTCAGGATTGTTGAAGGAGTTGTTTCAGTTTCAGCAACCAGTCAACTCCTGAGCAAAGGTTCAACGCTAAGTAAAGACCAACTTACAGCTAAGGTTCAGGAAATGACGCAACACCCAACAGGCATAATGCTTGTGGTATCAATTATTGTGGTATTAATTAGCTTAGCAATTTTGCTGCCCAATATCAGCTTGACTTCACGACGGTTACGTGACGCAGCATTCCCAACATGGATTGCATTTATTTTTGGTGCAGGCGAGCTTTACAGTTTGGCAGGTGGGATTTTTGGGGCGCTTAATTTCGCATTTGTCGGATTTATCTTGCTTGCTATTGAGCTTGTGACCTATATTCTTTGTATCTTTCCTTCAAAATATCGCGATGAAGAAGATGACGATTCACGCAATTACGACTAATTTAAGAAAATTAAGGTAAAATATGTGAAAAAGTAATAATGGAGGAAAAATGTTTAACTCATATCATAAATTTTGGCTTGGTTATACTTCTTTCAGAGAACGAACCACGCGAAGTGACTTTTGGTTTGCCTTACTTGTTCACGCGGTTATTTTCGTTATTTTAGGTGCTCTTTCCGGTATTTTTGCAAGTCTTAGCAACCCTGTCTTACCAGATTTTATGACTGCACTTTCTTGGCTTTTTAAAGAATTTTTGTTTGTTTATTTTTTGGCGACAATTTTACCTTTTCTTAGTCTCATGATACGTCGCTTGCGAGATATTGCGATGCCTTGGGCGCTTATTTTCTTGAACTTTTTGCCTATTGGTGGCACGATTGCTCTGCTTATCATCTGCACTTTAAAAGCGGCTGCGGCTAACAGCGCAATCAAAGAATTCTCATATGAACTTACCGCACCAAAAATTAATGAAACAGGAAAAGTTAGATTTTCCCAAGCAATGAAACATTATTTTAGTGGTTATGTAGCTTTTCGAGGGCGAACAAGCCGTGCAAGTTTCTGGTGGACACAGCTTATTTTTGGCGGTACAACACTCATTATGGTCTTTCTGCTTTGGCTAAGTAATTATTTTGATGAACTTATTTTCCAGCAAGATTTCATTACGAGTGCGATTATGGAAGTTCTACTTGTTTTATATTTATTGGGAATTTTGTTGCCGCAAATCACAATTCGTTTCAGACGCTTGAGAGATGTGGGCTTAACTACATTTTCAACGATTATCTTGTTTATTGTGACAGCAAGTTGTCTCAGTTTTGCCTTTCTTTTGCGGCGAGCAGATAGCATGAGCTATGGAATTCATGATTTCTCGCTTGCTAACCAGTTGCTCTTTCTCTTGGGAATGATTTTGGTACTCACATTCATCTGTTTGGAACTCATGGCCGCCGATGAATTAACAAAAGAAAAAGAAAATCTATTTTTCCGTAAAAAAGACTGATTTTTTCAGTTTTTTTTGCTATAATCTTGAATTATGACAAGAAAAAATATTCTCCAAGCTAAGCGAATTGTTGTAAAAATCGGAACTAGCTCGCTTATTCTTCCCAACGGAAAAATCAATCTTTCAAATATTGACGAACTTGCTTTCGTTCTTTCGGATTTAAATAATAAAGGCTATGAAGTTATTTTAGTGACCTCAGGTGCGATTGGCGTTGGACTAAATGTGCTTAATATGGACAAACGTCCGAGCGACATCGCACAGCAGCAAGCACTTGCCAGTATTGGTCAAGTTGAGCTGATGAGTCTTTATACACAGATGTTTCATCGCTATTCACAAAAAGTTTCACAACTTCTTTTGACCCGTGATGTTACCGATTTTCCGCTCAGTCGAGAGAATGCTGAAAATGCACTAAATGCGCTCTTAGCGCTCAATATCATCCCTATCATCAATGAGAATGACGCGATTGCCGTTGATGAAATGGACCATCAAACAAAATTTGGTGATAATGATAAGCTTGGGGCGATTGTCGCTAAGCTTGTTGATGCTGATTTGCTCATTATGCTTTCAGACATTGATGGCCTGTTTGATAAAAATCCGACACTCTACGATGATGCGAAGATTTTTTCTGAAATTCATGAAATCACAGACGGATTACGGGCAATGGCGGGAGGTGCAGGAAGTCGCTTTGGTACTGGTGGTATGACTTCAAAATTATCCGCTGCTCAAATTTTATTTGAAAATCAGCAGGAAATGGTGTTGACTAATGGCGCAAGAATTCGCGATATTCGTGAAATTATTGAAGGCAAAGAAATTGGCACTTACTTCCATAGTAATTAAGGGCACCTCTAAAAACTCAAAATTAGCAGTTTTTAGAGGCACCCTTAAGAATATTTGACTTGTGGAAATACATTTTACAAGTCGAAGTTTTCATGAGACACAAACTATCTCTTATCTGAGAAGTTTAGAGCTGTCAAGGGTAAGTGCAAACCGGTCGAACATAATTATAAGGAGATAAAAAAATGATTGAAGAACTAGGACAAAATGTAAAATTAGCCAGCAGCACACTTGCGAAAGTTTCAACGATAGAAAAGAATGAATTTTTAAGGAAACTTGCTACCAGTCTCATTGAAAATACGGCAAGAATTCTCAAAGAAAATCAGAAGGACTTGGGCAAAGCGCAAGAACATGGTATTTCAGAGGTTATGATTGACCGTTTACGTTTGACGGAAAGTCGGATTGTTGGCATTGCTGAGAGTCTTCAGCAGGTTGCAGATTTGGCTGACCCGATTGGCCAGGTCTTGCAAGGCTTTACTAATCTTGATGGATTAAAAATTGTTCAAAAACGCGTACCATTGGGAGCCGTGGGGATGATTTTTGAGAGCCGTCCAAATGTGACAATCGACGCATTTTCGCTTTGTTTCAAGACAGGAAATGCCGTTCTTTTACGAGGCGGCTCTGATGCAATTTATTCAAATACAATTTTGGTCACGATTATCAAAGAAAATCTAATTTCGTCGGGGCTAACGGCTCATGCAGTTGAGCTTTTGACGGATACGAGCCATGCTGAAGCTGAAAAAATGATGCAGGCAACAGATTATTTAGATGTCCTTATTCCACGAGGAAGCGCACGATTGATTGACACGGTCAAGGCTAAGGCAAAAGTGCCAGTCATTGAGACTGGAGTCGGCAACTGTACCATTTTTGTGGACGAATCTGCCGACATTGACATGGCAATAAAAATTGCCATCAATGCGAAAACACAACGCCCAAGCGTTTGTAATGCAGCGGAAAGTCTTGTCGTCCATGCCAAAATTGCTCACGAATTTCTACCAAAACTGCAGATAGCGATTAATAAGGTTCATAAAGTTGAATTTCGCGCTGACGAGCGGGCCTTGACAGAGTTGTCAAATGCAGTCTCGGCAGCAGATGAAGATTTTGGTACAGAGTATCTGGATTACATTATGTCAGTTAAAATTGTTGACAGTTTTGACGAAGCTGTCAAACATATCAATCGTTATTCTAGTAAACATTCAGAGGCGATTGTTACCCGTGATTATTTTAATGCTCAGAGATTTCAAGATGAAATTGATGCAGCGGCGGTTTACGTCAATGCGTCAACACGATTTACAGATGGCTTTGTTTTCGGACTTGGTGCAGAGATTGGCATTTCTACACAAAAGCTTCACGCTCGTGGTCCAATGGGGCTTGAAGCGCTTACTAGCACAAAATATCTTATTGATGGCACAGGGCAAATTCGCGAATAAGTTTACGTTTGATTTACAATCACAGTAAAAACATTTTGAAAATCTGTAAAAAGTGGTATAATGTAAATAAGTTTACACGAAGAAGGGGAAAACTGCTCAAATATGGAATTCAAGCATGATACTGTCCTTTTACATGAAACCGTAGATTTGCTTGAAATCAAGCCCGACGGTATTTATGTTGATGCTACACTTGGTGGCAGCGGGCACAGTGAATATCTTCTCAGTAAACTCACAACAGGGCACCTCTACGCTTTTGACCAAGACGAAACAGCACATGAAAATGCGAAAATTCGTCTAAAGACAGCACTTGAGTCAGGTAAAGTTACGCTTATTAAGGACAATTTTCGTCATTTAAGAGCTGCTTTAGCTGAAAATGGTATCCTGAAAATTGACGGAATCTTGTATGATTTGGGTGTTTCTAGCCCCCAATTCGATGATAGTGAGCGTGGTTTTTCTTATAGGAAAGAAGCTAGGCTTGATATGCGAATGGACCAGTCACAAGCTCTTTCCGCTTATGAAGTTGTAAATAACTACCCTTATGAAGATTTGGTACGGATTTTCTTTCGCTATGGCGAAGACAAATTTTCCAAACAAATTGCTCGTAAGATTGAACAAGTAAGAAAATTAGGACCGATTGAGACAACGACGGTACTCGCTGAATTGATTAAATCTGCTTTGCCCCAAAAAGAACTCAAGAAAAAAGGGCATCCGGCTAAACAAATTTTTCAAGCCATTCGAATTGAAGTCAATGACGAATTAGGTGCAGCCGCAGAGTCACTTGAGCAAGCAATTGATTTGCTTAATCCTAATGGCAGAATTTCGGTCATTACTTTTCATTCATTGGAAGACCGTCTGACAAAATCCATTTTCAAAGAATACAGTACGGTCAATGTTCCGAAAGGTCTGCCAATGCTTCCAAAAGAAATGGAAGCCAAGTTGACATTGGTTAATCGTAAGCCGATTTTAGCAAGCGAAGCAGAGCTCGAAAATAATAATCGTGCCCACAGCGCGAAACTTCGTGTCGCTGAAAAGCAGCACAATTAAGTTTAACTCTAATAACGACTAATGTTGAGTTTGGAAAATTCAAACAGTTGCTAAGCCTTGCGGATTAAAGAGTATACGCACGGAAGCTAACTTTAAATTCCTGAATCTTTAGAGATAAGCTTAGAATTAAAGTGATTACTTCATCTGTATGTGGAACTTTTTCCCTTACAGATGTTAAAGTACAATTTGACATCAAAGCTATCAGGGCACTCTGTCCATCTTCGCAGCATTACACTATCGTAGTGCGAATGTACGGAGATAGCAAGCACTTGTCAAGTTAAAATAAAGTTTAGCAAGTCAAGTATTTGCTAGGCTAAAAAAAACTTCTATGAGATAGATAGATAGAACTTTGCGAAAGCAAGGTAATGGAGGAAATATGGCAGCTCAGCCGAAAGAATACTTTGACATAAAAACGGCAGCAAAAAAAGATACTTATTTGATTGACACAAGTACGCTTGCGCCAGAAGTTCTCGCTAGTAAGTTCAAAAAATTCAGCGGTGTAGAAAAAATATTCTACCTCTCAATGATTTTTGCCACACTCGTGATTGCCGTTGGTTTGCTTTATATCAAAACCAAGACATTTGAAGTTGAGGGAAATACTGTGCAACTTAACACAAAAATTTCTCAGCAACAAGCTCAAAATGCAGAATACGACCAGCAAATTTCAGATTTAACTTCAAATAGTAAAGTAGTAGATAGTGCCATTAAAGCGGGTATGACTAATAATTATTCTAATGTATTGAAAGCAACAAAATGAAAAAATTTTTTCTCTTTCCGTTCAGGAAAATATTAAGAAACGCTAAAAAGACAAATTTAAGCCCACAAAATAATCGTAAGCACGTAGGTAAGAGCCTCTTTTTCCTAGTCATTGCTGTGTTTACGATTTTTATATTTCGTTTTGTCTGGCTTATCACAGTTAATCGTGTCGGTAATGTCAATCTCAAAGAGGCAGCAACGGCAAATTATGAAAATACGATAACTTTACAGGCAACGCGCGGAACGATTTTTGACCGAAATGGTGTACCACTTGCTACGGATACGAGCGATTATACACTCTATGTTGTCTTAGATAAAAATCAAGTTGATGCCAATCATAACAAGCTGTACGCTTCTCCAAGCGAATTTCCTCAGCTTACGACTTTCTTGAATACCAAAGTGGGAATTGACCTTACGACGATTAACAATGCGCTTCATTCCAAAGTTAATGGTGTTCCCGCTAAACAAGTTCAATTTGGAATAAAAGGAAGTCATATTTCTTTGCAAAAAATGCAGCAGTTGCAAAAAGAAGCTGACGACGAGAAACTTGTGGGAATTGGTTTTCAACGTAATACTGCCAGAAGTTATCCTATGTCTAATACAGGCTCTGGTTTTGCTTCGCAATTTATTGGTACAGCGCAGATGGGAAGCAATCCTGCTCAAGGCTTGGTAGGTGATGATGGACTTGAGGCTTCGTTTAATACAATTTTAAGTGGACAAAACGGAGTTGAAAGCTATCAAAAAGACCATTTGGGACGACCAATGCCAGGAACAACGAAAATCATTAAACCAGTAAAAAATGGTGAAAATGTTTATACAACATTAGACGCGCAACTTCAGACAAGTTTGGAAACTTTGATGGATACGGCGGCTTCACAATCAGGTGCTCAGCAGCTTTCAGCAACTTTGATGACAAAAGACGGACAGATTTTGGCGACTACTCAACGTCCGACTTACAATGCGCAAAACCGAAACACCACTGCTTCCCAACAGCCTTACTTTACATGGAATAATATGCTTTTCCAAAATGCTTATGAGCCTGGTTCAACGATGAAAACTTTCCTCATGGCATCTGCCTTGAATGCCAATAAGGTAGATTTAAACGCACAATATGACCGTACAACACTTCAAGTTTATGATGCAAAAATCAGCGACTGGGATATCAATGAAACAGGACAGTATGAGAAGCCAACAACTTTGACCTTTGCAGACGGCTTTATGATGTCAAGTAATGTCGGTATGAGTAAAGTTGAGATGAATATGGGCTACAGTACATGGCAGCAATATTTGAAACGATTTAAGTTTGATATCAAAACCAGAACAGGATTTGATGGTGAACAGCTTGGGAGTCTTCCGGCTGCAAATGCAGTTTCTCAAGTTCAGTCTGCATTCGGGCAAGGAATTGGTGTGACGGAAATCCAAATGCTCCGCGGTTGGACAGCTTTTGCAAATGGCGGCGTTATGTTAGAGCCACATATTGTAAGTCAAGTTGTTAATCCAAATAATAACACTTCGTTAGAAGTGAAGCCAGAAGTCATCGGCAACCCTGTTTCTTCGCAGTCGGTCAATCAGACACTTAACTTGATGCTGGGTGTTGACACCAATGCCAATTTTGGGACGGCTTTTTCTGCAATCGGAGACCCAGACCAAAATATACCTGCAAACAGTCCAGCGATTATTGTCAATGGTCAACCTGCAGCGGTCAAGACAGGAACAGCGCAAATTGCGGCGGCTGGTGGTGGCTATATGACTGGATTGACAGATAACCTGTACTCACTTGTGGCAATGTATCCACCTCAAAATCCAGATTACATTTTCTATATGACGGTCAAACTTCCTAAAAATGGTTGGACTTTGAACTATATTGGTCGTGTCGCAAATCCTTTACTTTCTCAAGCAGAGAAAATGAAGAGCGAAATTTTCCAGACCAATCCTATGGCGAAAGCAGGAACTGTAACAATTGAGGATTATAATGGAAAGGTTCCTGGAGACACTGCAGATACGTTGCGGCGTGAGATTTTGCAGCCTGTTGTTGTGGGCGACACATCAAATGCTAATTCAGCAATTACAGCTCAATCGCTCAAAGTTGGCGATAAAGTAGGAGCAAATACGCGAATCCTTTTGCTAACCAACGGTAGTCCTGTAATGCCTGATATGTACAGTTGGACGAAAGCCCAAGTTGAACAAGTTGCGGCTTGGTATAATTTGAAGATTACTTATCAAGGGTCAGGAAATACAGTAGTTGGACAAAGTGTTGAAGCTGCGACAAATATTAAAAAAGGTCAAGCCATTACAATTACAATGGGAAATAGTAGTAGTTGATTAGGATGACCTATAGGACTGGCTTGAATTTAGGTTAAGATTTGAAAAAATAGGAGAAATTTATGTTAATTGCTGGAATATTCGCAGCGGTGTTTGCGATGATTTTGACAATCCTTGGAATCCCTCGTTTCATCATGTTTTTCCACAGGAAAAAGCTAGGGGGGCAGCCAACACTTGAAGAAGTGAAACAGCATGCAAGTAAGGCAGGAACACCAACAATGGGTGGTTTTGTCTTTGTGATTGCAGCGCTTATCATTTCATTAGCTGGGGCGCTAATTTTGGGACAGCTAAGTGCGCAATTTATTATTGCTTGGCTAGTTTTTGCCTTATATTCAGTTATCGGTTTCTTTGATGATTTTTTGAAGATTTTCAAGAAAAAAAATCAGGGGCTGACTGCCGTCCAAAAGTTATTGGCACAAATTTTTATTGGTTTAGTTTCTTATGTGATTTACACAAGCGGACCGAAAATTAAAGAACTGCCACCGATAGGAAAATTAGGCGATTTTGTTGCACAACATCCTATTCCACAAACGTTACCTAATCGTGGTTTGCAAGTAAATCATATTTATCTTTTTAACTGGGATTTCAATATAGGCGTTTTTTTCCTTGTATTCATTATCATTTGGTTAGTTGGCTGGTCAAATGCGGTCAACTTAACAGATGGTCTTGATGGCTTGGCGAGTATTACAGTTTCAATTTCGCTTGTTGCTTATGCAATTATTGCAGGGGCTGAAGGACGATACGATATTTTGCTTATTATCTTTGCTGTCATTGGTGCTTTGCTCGGTTTCTTTGTCTTTAACCACAAACCTGCAAAAATTTTCATGGGTGATGTCGGAAGTTTGGCATTAGGCGGATTATTAGGAATTATCTCGATTTTGCTTCATGCAGAATGGACCTTGCTTTTAATTGGTGCAGTTTATGTGATTGAAACTTTGTCGGTCATGATTCAGGTGACTTATTTCAAAAGAACAGGTGGCAAACGAATTTTTCGAATGGCACCGATTCATCATCACCTTGAATTAGGCGGAATTTCTGGAAAAGCAACAGGTTGGTCAGAATGGAAAATTGACGGAGTATTTTGGTTGTTTACGGCTTTGATGTCTGCGATTGCGCTGTTGATATATTTTCTGGTCTGATTTGACTTGTTATTGAAAATAGCTATTTTAAGTTTGAGAAAAGTTAAAATTCAGTAAGGATTAAGCGCTAATGATTATAATTTATTTATTCCAATGAAGCAGAGACTTACTTGGTGGGAGTTTCAACTCCCACCAAGTTTAGTCGAGCGAAATTCGAAGCTTAGTACTGCTTATCCTACCGCCTAAGAGGCGGGGGAATTAGCACGTACTGCTGAGATAAAAATTTTTTCATAAGTTTACTCCTTGTAA
>JAJXWC010000081.1 GCA_021781855.1 Bacillota bacterium
TGGGAGATAGGGGCGTGGCTAAGCGCTTGGGAGTTTAGCTCAGCTGGGAGAGCATCTGCCTTACAAGCAGAGGGTCAGCGGTTCGATCCCGTTAACTCCCATAGGTTCCGTAGTGTAGCGGTTATCACGTCGCCCTGTCACGGCGAAGATCGCGGGTTCAATTCCCGTCGGAACCGTTTGACTCGTTAGCTCAGTTGGTAGAGCATTTGACTTTTAATCAAAGGGTCGCGCGTTCGAGCCGCGCACGGGTCATTTCTGAAAGAATTATCGCGGATGTGGTGAAATTGGCAGACACGCTAGATTTAGGTTCTAGTGCTTTCGGGCGTGAAGGTTCAAGTCCTTTCATCCGCATGAGTATTTTTTAGTAAAGAAAATCCAACTAGCCGACTTAGCTCAGTTGGTAGAGCATCTGATTTGTAATCAGAGGGTCGCGTGTTCGAATCATGTAGTCGGCATAAAGGTTTAATTCATCACAAGTTAATTTGTGTAAGAAGAGAATTTTTATGTGAAGAGACTTTTGCTTGCGAGGGGGAACTGAGCGAAGCGAATGAGTGAAATAGAAAAGTTGATTCACATGGCGAAAGTCAGAAATAGAAAGCCTATGCGAACGTAGTTCAGTGGTAGAATACAACCTTGCCATGGTTGGGGTCGCGGGTTCGAATCCCGTCGTTCGCTTATCTTTTTTATAAAGAAATTATGCAGGCGTGGCTCAACTGGATAGAGTACCTGACTACGAATCAGGCGGTTGTAGGTTCGAATCCTACCGCTTGCATAAAATTTTATTAAAAATTTTAATTACTTTTTATCGGAAAGTAGCTCAGCTTGGTAGAGTACCTGGTTTGGGACCAGGGTGTCGCAGGTTCGAATCCTGTCTTTCCGATTTACTTAGGGTGTTTACTGGATACTTTAAGAGAGCGAGTTTGGTTTGTTCCTCATTCGTTTAAATGGCGGTGTAGCTCAGCTGGCTAGAGCGTTCGGTTCATACCCGAGAGGTCGGGGGTTCGATCCCCTTCGCCGCTATTATTTGTGTAGCTGGATCTTTAGCTCAACTGGTTAGAGCTCTCGGCTCATAACCGAGCGGTTGCAGGTTCGAGTCCTGCAAGATCCATTGGTTAGTTTTCTTCAATCATTTGATTGAAATTTATTTGGCTCGGTAGCTCAGTTGGTAGAGCAATAGATTGAAGCTCTATGTGTCGGCGGTTCGATTCCGTCCCGCGCCACTTGCGGATGTAGTTTAATGGTAGAACTTCAGCCTTCCAAGCTGACCACGCGAGTTCGATTCTCGTCATCCGCTTAATCATTTTGAATGATTTATCTATTTTCTTGGGAGATTAGCTCAGTTGGTTAGAGCACTGTGTTGATAACGCAGGGGTCTCAGGTTCGAGTCCTGAATTTCCCATTTTTGTAAATAAAGTTCTGGGGAGTTACTCAAGTGGCTGAAGAGGACGGTTTGCTAAATCGTTAGGTCGGGAAACCGGCGCGAGAGTTCGAATCTCTTACTCCCCTCTATTTAAAATCTTGTAAACTTAGGTTTATAAGATTTTTTGCACGTTGATACTGAAATTGAGGGAAAGAATTTGAGTGTTGGAAATCTTTTATTTTTTGGCTTGAAAAAGTGAACAGAAGTGTGTTATACTATAAGTTACTGAAAAATCTGAGAAGAATCTTGTGAAAAAAAGAAGAATCTTGTGAAAAAAATTGGAAACGAGCGTTTTACTAAATTTTTAGGGCAAAGGACGACGTTTTCTCTTGTTTGACGTCTATTGAATGATAGACGTCTTTTGTGCTCTTTGCTAGGAAGGAGGTGCAAAATGGCTTTTCTGGAAACGGAGAAGGTAAATGAATTAAAGGCTCAAGTTAACATTGTGGATTTGATTTCGCAGTATGTTGCGCTTTCACGAAATGGTAAGAATTATTTGGGACTCTGCCCTTTTCATGGGGAAAAAACACCGTCTTTTAATGTGAACGCTGAGAAGGGCTTTTATCATTGCTTTGGTTGTGGTAAATCAGGTGATGTGATTGAGTTTTTGAAGGAATATAAGTCAATTGGTTTTATGGAGGCGGTTAAGGAATTAGCGGATTTTGCTGGAGTTCAGCTTGATTTGCCAACGGCGGATAAGGGACAAACAAAAGAAAATCCGAATGCACGTTTGTATGAAATCAATAACCAGGCAGCCCGACTTTACCATATCTTACTGATGTCTACGGAACTAGGGGCACGAGCGCGGGAATATCTTGTAGCACGTGGAATTTCGGATGATGTTATTCAGCGCTTTAACATTGGTCTTGCTCCTGATGAAGAAGATTTTGTTTATCAAAATTTATCAGCGAAATTTGAAGATGAGGTTCTGGCGAATTCGGGATTATTTAATTTCTCAAATAATCGTGTTTTTGATGCTTTCAAAAATCGAATTATGTTTCCAATTACGAATGAATTTGGTCAGGGAATTGGTTTTTCAGGACGGAAATGGCAAGAAAATGATAGCTCTAAGGCAAAATATGTCAATACGTCGAGTACGGTAATTTTTGATAAGTCTTATGAATTATGGAACTTTGATAAGGCTAAGGCAACGATTTCTAAAAGTCATGAAGTTTACCTTATGGAAGGATTTATGGATGTCATTGCAGCTTATAAAGCTGGGGTGACAAATGTAGTTGCTTCTATGGGGACCGCGTTGACAGAAAAACATGTGCGGCGTTTGAAGCAAGTAGCTAAAAATTTTGTTTTGGTTTATGATGGCGATGCTGCTGGGCAGAATGCGATTCATAAGGCGCTGAATTTGGTTGGCGAGACGAATGTTCAAGTTGTTAAAGTTCCTGAGGGAATGGACCCTGACGAATATTTGAAGGCTTATGGAACATCAGAATTGTCAAATTTGATGACCAATGGGCGAATGCAGCCGATTGAATTTTTGATTGAGTTTTTGAGGCCTGCGAATTTGTCAAATTTGCAAGTACAACTGGATTTTATTGAACAAATTGCTCCGATGATTGCAAAAGTAGCTTCGATTACGGCGCAAGATGCGTTTATAAGGAAATTAGTTGAGATTTTACCTGATTTCGAGTATAATCAAGTGGAGCGTGCTGTGAATTTGCGGCGGGAAAATGTGACTGCGACTGATTTTTCACAGGAAAGTTTTTCATTGGAACCGCCTGAGAATGACGAGAGTTATTTTGAAAGTTTTTCACAAGCTCCGTTACCTATTTTTGATGAAAATCAATTTGACGGAGTTGTCAAAAATTCAGGGCAGGAAATTCGGACGGTTAAAGCCTTTGTCAATCCGCCTGTTTTGCCCAAGTTGTCAAAAATTGAGCATGCTGAACAGCAACTGTTGCATCGAATGATTTATCATTCGGCAGTACTTGAACGCTTTGAACGAGATGATAACTTTCGTTTTGTTCATCGACGTTATCAGGAACTATTCGAAAAATTGATGATTGAGGCGATGAGTTTTGATAAGGTTGATGTGTCACATTTTGCTTCTGAGTTGGAGGTAGAGGAACGAAGCCTATTTTATCAGATTGTTGAATTAAATTTGCCTGAGACATTTTCAGGAAGAGAAATTGATGATTTGATTGCAGCTTTTGCAAAAGAAGCACTTGCTGTGCGGCTTGACGAATTGCTTGGACAGCTAGAAACAGCGCAAAAATCAGGAAATAAGGAGCGCGAATTAGAACTGACTGTTCAAATTATCAATCAAAAGAAAAAATTATTATGATTTGACAAATTGGTCAAATTTTGGAAGTTGTTTAAAATAAAATTTTGTTTATATAAAATTTTATTCGCAGATGAGGAGGGCTAAATTGGCTGAAGTTAAAAAAAGAATCAATCAAATTGCGAAGGAAACGGGACTGACGACTAAAGCTTTGGTGGACAAGGCAGTTGAGTTAGGAATGAATGTGAAATCACACTCTAGCTCTATTGTTGCAGCGGACGAACAGCGCTTGCTTGAGGCTTTAAATGTGAAACCTGTGATTGTCGAAAAAATCGAGGTGGTTAAGCCAACAAAGGCTGCGACACCTACGGCGAAAAAAGAAAAAACGGCAGATGATTTTGATATGGCTGCTTTTGAAAAAGCGGTAAAAGCCTACATTGCAAAGCGTAAACCACTTGGCGAAGCACTTGATGATGAAATTACAGACGAATTGGTTGTGAAATTTGGGTTGGAAGCTGATGCGATTGATGATTTGTTGCAGCAAATTCAAGATGCTAATATTTCAATCGTGGATAAAGACGGTAATCCTAGTCCTTTGGCACTACAAACGCAGGAAACAGAAGATGAAGATGTTTCTGACACGGCAATGGACGAGATTGTTACGAACGTGCGTATTGACGACCCTGTCAGAATGTATTTGAAAGAAATCGGGCGTTATCCACTGATTTCATTAGATGAAGAAACAAAATTGGCTGAAACAATTATTGCAGGTGGTGAGGAAGCTGAATTCGCTAAGCAGATGTTGGCTGAGGCGAATTTACGTTTGGTCGTTTCGATTGCAAAACGATATTCTGGACGAGGAATGCAGTTCTTGGATTTGATTCAAGAAGGAAATATGGGCTTGATGAAGGCCGTGGATAAATTTGACCACACGAAAGGGTTCAAATTCTCTACTTATGCGACTTGGTGGATTCGTCAGGCAATTACTCGTGCGATTGCCGACCAAGCTCGTACCATTCGCATCCCAGTGCACATGGTGGAAACCATCAATAAGCTTATTCGAGTGCAACGCAATCTCTTGCAGGACCTCGGCCGTGACCCTTCACCAGAAGAAATCGGTAAAGAGTTACACATGGCACCAGATAAGGTGCGTGAAGTGCTGAAAATTGCTCAAGAGCCTGTTTCGCTTGAGACACCAATCGGTGAAGAAGACGATAGTCATTTGGGTGATTTCATTGAGGATGATGTGATTGAAAGCCCGGTCGATTATACGAATCGTGTGTTGCTTCGTGAACAGCTTGATGAGGTCATGGATACGCTGACCGACCGTGAGGAAAATGTTTTGCGGATGCGTTTTGGGCTTGATGATGGACGGATGCACACACTTGAAGATGTGGGGAAACAGTTCAAGGTAACGCGTGAGCGGATTCGTCAAATTGAAGCAAAAGCCATCAAGAAATTGCGTCACCCTCGCCGTTCTAAACCTTTGCGTGATTTTATGTAGAAAAGTGATAAAAATCTGTAATTTTTTACAGATTTTTTATCAAACATCGTTTGATAGATTCGTCAAATTGATAAGCTGCTTTTGAAGTGATAAATCAAAGGAAAAGAAGATAATATGAAAAATTATTGTGAAAAATGCGGCAATGAATTGGCTGAAGGTGCGGTGTTTTGCACGAATTGTGGAAACGAAATAAATTCTGAGGAAATCAAGGAGAGAGCAGAAGTTTCCGAAGAAATTCCACAAATTGAATCTGGAGCGCAAAGTGTTTTCTGCACGAATTGTGGCGAAGCGATGAATCCGATTGCCGACTTTTGTGTAAAATGTGGTGTTTTAAAGAATAAAATCAAAAATTATTGCGCGCATTGTGGAGCAAAAGTAAATCCAGGGCAAAATTATTGCGTGCAGTGTGGTAATAAACTTTCACAGAAATTTAGTGTTGGAGAGTTTAAGCTCTCAGCTGAGACACAAGAAAAGATAGAAAAGTTTGCTCAAACAAGGCTTGGAAGGGCATACTTCAGTTACTGGAAAAACTGGAAAGATTATCAAGGAAGAGCAGCACGTCCGGATTACTGGTTTGCTTATTTGGCTAGCGCAATCATTGGGGCTGTTTTAGGAATTTTGACAATCATTTTGAACCAAGTCCCTCTGCTCAATATTCTATTTGTTTTGCTCCTTGTTGGATTTGGGGTAATAAATATTGTCCCAGCAATTTCAATCAATGTCCGGCGTGCAAATGACGCAGGTTTAAACTGGAAATGGTATTTGCTTGCAATTTTTCTTGCTGCTACATTTTTTCTGGCAATTTTACCAACTCAAAACAAAGAAAAATAATTTTTAATCCTGTCAGATTTGACAGGATTTTTTCATGAAAAGCAATTTACTTGCATATTTATGAGAGAAATATTATAATAAATCTATCAAAGGTCAAAAATGGTCAAACTTCTATATAAGAAATTGAGATTTGATGCTTTGGTTGTTCAAAATTGATGTAAAATGAAAGTAAACATCAAATGAAAAAAGGAGGAACCCTATGCTCTGTCAAAATTGTAATATTAACGAGGCAACAATCCACCTCTATACAAATGTTAATGGTCAAAAAAAGCAAACTGACCTCTGTCAAAATTGTTATCAAATCATGAAATCAGGTGGTCAGGAAGCTCTTTTCAGTAATAATGAGCCGAATGGAAATATGGGAGAACCGTTCAATCCATTTAATGACATTTTCAGTGCTTTACATGGTAGTGACATGCCAAATCAACGTCCGCAAAATCAAACACCGCCAACGCAAGCGGGAGGACGGGGGCCACGTGGTCCGCGTGCAGCCAAACCAAAAGGGATGCTCGAAGAATTTGGTATCAATATTACCGAGTCTGCTCGTCGTGGAGAAATCGACCCTGTTATCGGACGAGATGAGGAAATCAAACGTGTCATCGAAATTCTCAACCGTCGCACGAAAAATAACCCTGTCCTAATTGGCGAACCAGGTGTCGGAAAAACAGCAGTTGTTGAAGGTTTAGCCCAAAAAATTGTAGATGGTGATGTGCCTCAAAAACTGCAAAATAAAGATGTCATCCGCTTAGATGTTGTTTCTTTAGTGCAAGGTACGGGAATTCGTGGACAATTTGAAGAACGAATGCAAAAATTAATGGATGAAATCAGAAAACGTAATGACGTGATTTTATTTATTGATGAAATTCACGAGATTGTTGGAGCAGGCTCGGCTGGCGACGGCAATATGGATGCAGGAAACATTTTGAAACCTGCATTGGCGCGTGGGGAATTGCAACTTGTTGGTGCAACGACGCTCAATGAATATCGAATTATCGAAAAAGATGCAGCTTTGGAACGACGCATGCAGCCTGTTAAAGTTGATGAACCTTCTGTTGAAGAAACAATTACGATTTTGAAGGGAATTCAAAAGCGTTATGAAGACTATCATCACGTGCATTATACAGATGAAGCGATTGAGGCGGCAGCGCATTTGTCAAATCGTTATATTCAAGACCGTTTTATGCCCGATAAAGCGATTGATTTACTTGATGAATCAGGCTCAAAGAAGAATTTGACTTTGAAATTCGTTGACCCAGAAGACATTAAAAATCGTATCGCACAAGCTGAACAGCAAAAAAATGAAGCAATGCGTACCGAAGATTTTGAGCGTGCTGCTCACTTCCGTGACCAGATTGCCAAATTGCGTGAATTGCAAAATCATGAGGTTTCCGATGATGAAATTCCTGTAATTACGGAAAAAGATATTGAGCAGATTGTAGAGCAGAAAACGCATATCCCAGTTGGTGATTTAAAAGAAAAAGAACAGACACAGTTGATTAATCTGGCTGAGGATTTGAAATCGCGCGTAATTGGTCAAGATGAGGCAGTAGATAAGATTTCTAAAGCCATTCGTCGCTCACGTGTTGGGCTTGGGAAGCCTAATCGTCCGATTGGAAGTTTTCTTTTCGTTGGTCCAACAGGCGTCGGAAAAACAGAACTTGCTAAACAACTTGCAGTGGAGCTTTTTGGCTCGCCTGACAGCATGATTCGTTTTGATATGAGTGAGTACATGGAAAAACACAGTGTGGCGAAACTCATTGGTGCTCCTCCTGGATATGTCGGCTATGAGGAAGCTGGTCAGCTTACTGAGCGTGTCCGGCGCAATCCATATAGCCTGATTTTGCTGGATGAAATTGAAAAGGCGCACCCAGATGTCATGCACATGTTTTTACAAATCCTTGATGACGGACGTTTGACGGATGCGCAAGGGCGTACTGTCAGCTTTAAAGATACAATTATCATCATGACCTCAAATGCTGGCACAGGAAAAGCGGAGGCAAATGTCGGATTCGGTGCAGCGCGTGAGGGTAGAACAAAATCTGTACTTGGTGAATTAGGTAATTTCTTCACGCCAGAATTCATGAACCGTTTTGACGGAATCATCGAATTTAGTGCGTTGAGCAAAGAAAATCTGTTGCATATTGTTGACCTTATGCTTTCAGAAGTTAATGAGCAAATCGGACGTAATGAAATCCATCTTGAAGTGACTCAAGCTGCAAAAGAAAAGCTAGTTGATATGGGATATGACCCAGCAATGGGCGCTCGTCCTTTACGTCGAACCATTCAAGACCATATTGAAGATGCGATTGCTGATTTTTATATCGAGCACCCAGAATATAAAAATCTGGTTGCAGATTTGATTGATGATAAAATTGTGATTTCAAATCATACGGAAAATTCTGCAGAAACAACAGACGAAGAAATTTCTGCTGAATGAAATGAAGATTGAATCTGATTGTTTAAATAATATGAAAAATCTGCCAAAACTAGGCAGATTTTTTTTACTACGCAATTTTCTATAGTTAAAATCAGCTCTCAATCATTCTCGCTAATCCATTCGTCCAAATAACCGAGATTATAATTGTATTGCGTTTCTTCAGCAACTTGAGCCAAATTGATGCCAGAAAGTGTTGAAATCAGAGTACTTTCAATTTTATCTAATGCATTGGAAATCGCGCATCGCTGTGCTTTTTCTGCTCCCTCACCGATAAAATTTTGCAGCAAACCTTGACTTTGAAAAATTCTGCCACGTCCTTCAACCGCAAGAAAAACGTCGTAAAAACTGATTTCAGTGAGTGGTTTATTAATTGCAAAGCCGCCATTTTTGCCAGTGGTAGAACGAAGTAGACCTTCGTTGACAAGTGATTTAATGATTTTTTTCAGATAAGAAGGCGAAACTTTAAGCCGTTCAGCAAGTGTAATTGAACTCATGGTGTGATTTTCGGGTAGGCGGGCAAGAATTAAAAGCACATAAACAGATTGTTCCCAACCAGATGATAGTTTCATGTTGACATTCTCCAAGTAAAATGATATTATTTATATTAGAGATAAATAATATCCCTAATAATGTTAATTAAAACTAATTTAATTATACCAAAACATTAAAGAAAATGGAGGTTTTACATCATGGTAGTTAAAGTTGGTATTAATGGTTTCGGTCGTATCGGGCGTTTGGCATTGCGGCGGGTTCAGAATGTTGCAGGAGTGGAAATTGTACAGGTCAATGATTTGACTGACCCCGCAATGTTGGCACATCTGCTCAAATATGACAGCACACAGGGACGATTCGATGGTACAGTCGAAGTCGCAGACGGCGGTTTTGTGGTCAATGGTAATTTTATCAAGGTAACACAAGAACGGGACCCTGAAAAGATTGATTGGGCGGCAGCAGGGGTAGAAATTGTGCTGGAAGCAACAGGTTTTTTTGCCACACGTGAGAAAGCAGAGAAACATTTGCACGCAAACGGCGGTGCGAAGA
>JAJXWC010000082.1 GCA_021781855.1 Bacillota bacterium
GAACTTGCACCAAAAACTGTGAAAAATTTTGTTGAATTAAGCAAACAAGGGTATTATGATGGTATTATTTTCCATCGTATTATCAAAGATTTTATGATTCAAGGAGGCGACCCGACAGGAACTGGTCTGGGTGGCAGTTCAATTTATGGTGAAAAATTTCAAGATGAATTTTCTTTAGAAGCTTTCAATGTTCGTGGAGCCTTGTCAATGGCGAATGCTGGACCGAATACAAACGGTAGCCAATTTTTCATCGTACAAAATAAAAATTTGCCTTATCCTAAAGAAGCCTTGATTGAAGGAGGTTGGCCTGAGGAAGTTGCAGAACTTTATACAAATGGTGGAACACCGCATTTGGACGGTCGCCACACTGTTTTTGGACAACTGTCAAATGCGGAAAGTTTTGACACGTTGGATAAAATTGCTGCTGTTGAAACAGGTTTTCAGGATAAACCTGTCCAAGATGTTGTAATTGAAACGATTGAGATTATTGAGAAGTAATATGGAGAAGGCACAAAAAATCGGTGACATTGTCAAAGTTGAAGTGATTGGCTTGCAAGATTATGGTGTTTTTGTCAAATTCATTGAAACTGAAGAGATGCTTAAAAGTGATGAGGCAACCAAAGGGCTTATTCATATTTCTGAAATTCAATCGGGTTATGTCAAAGATATTCGTGATGTTATCAAGAATGGTCAAAAATTGACAGCACAAATCATCGACATTGATGAATTCAATGGAAAAATCAGCTTATCTCTGCGCAGTTTAGAGGATAATCCGCAAGTTCATCATTTTTTTCGAAAAAAGCATTTTACAAATCCGCATGATAAAATCGGTTTTAAAAGCTTAGAAAGAGAGCTTCCAAACTGGATTTTGGAAAATGAAAGCTATCTAGCAGCAAGAGAGCAAGAGAAAAAATGAAGCAGAGACTTACTTGGTGTGAGTTTCAACTTCCATCAAGTTTAGGTAATTATCTGTCTAGTTTGCAGTTGAGGATAACTGCAGAGAATATGCGCTGCGGCTAAAATATGCAAAAGGACGGTGAGGGATTTTTTGAACGATAATGTTTTAAGATATGTCAAAAGAATATTTAATATCGTTACTTTACTAGGACTTTTAGCAACGATTATTGGAAGTATTTATCTTTGGCGGTTAGGAGCTTTTCAAAATCAGACAATTCTACAGCAATTGATTCTGGCACATCGGTATCTTGGACCATTGATTTTCTTTTGTATGCAAATTATTCAAGTCATTGTTCCGATTATTCCAGGCGGATTGACAATGGCGGCGGGTGTTTTGATTTTTGGGCCTGTTTGGGGCTTTGTATATAATTACGTCGGTATTGCTTTAGGGTCATTTTTGCTCTTTCATTTTGGGCGAAAATATGGACAAACGTTGGTTCATACCTTTGTGAAAGAAAAAACCTATAATAAGTATATGGGCTGGCTTGATAAAGGGCAAAAACGCTTTAATATCATTTTTGCCTTACTTATTTTGTCTCCAATCGCTCCAGATGATGCCCTAGTGCTTATTGCAAGTCAAACGAAAATGAGTTGGCGCTTTCTCTTTTGGACAATTATCCTTTGCAAACCTCTACCAATTTTTCTCTACTCCTATTTACTTATTTTTGGTGGCGGTTTTTTGACACATTTCTTGTAAAAGAGCCGTTAATACGGTTTTTTTCTTTGTAAAAAATTTGACCGGTTGGTCAAAAAAAATGTATAATAGAGTATTGATTTTTTTGATAAGATATTTTGGGCTTTTCAAAATATTTGACTGACAGGAGCTAGAATTGAATAAAAAAAATAAGAACCGATTCTCATTTGATAGTAGGATTGATTACGGCTTGATTTTGCCTGCTTTCTTACTGATTTTAATTGGACTTTATGCCTTACATGTTGCATTGAACCAAGACTTTTCTGCTACTCAGGCTTCGCAAATGCTCGGTCAGCAAGGGCTTTGGATTGTCGTCGGAATTTTTATCGGGCTTGTCGTGATGCACTTGGATTCACGTTTACTTTGGAAATTGACACCGTTTTTTTATGGTGTCGGTCTCTTTTTAAATGTGCTTCCCATTTTCTTTTATGACCATGCCACAGCAGCATCAACAGGTGCAAAAAACTGGTTGGCTTTCGGAGGACACAATCTCTTTCAGCCGTCAGAATTCATGAAAATTGCGTACATTTTATTTTTGGCGCAAATTGTTGTGAGTTTTCAAAATAAACTTCATACTCGCCGAATAAAAGACGATTTTCGTCTCATTGGACGATTACTTTTGGCAACTTTACCCGTCATGGTTCTGTCGATTTTCCAAAAAGATTTCGGAACTTTCCTCGTTTTTGTCATGATTTTGGGTGGTGTTATTCTGGTTTCAGGTATTTCTTGGAAAATTATTCTGCCGATTATTGCCCTCGTTGCAGGAGTCGCCGGCGGAATTGTTGCGCTTGTGATGAATCCAGCAGGACAAAAATTTCTGGAAAGTACCAGTTTCGCTACTTATCAAGTTCAGCGGTTCATTGTTTGGCTAAACCCGTTTGACCCGTCTAATATGCAAAATATCAGCACTCAGCAGGCACATTCACTAATCGCTATTGGAATGGGAGGACTCTGGGGACAAGGACTTGGTGTAGCAAATGTAAGTATCCCTGTGCGTGAGTCCGATATGATTTTTACCGTCATTGGCGAGGATTTTGGTTTTATCGGTTCAGCTTTCGTAATTCTTCTCTATTTTGTCTTGATTTATCGCATGATTCAGGTCACTTTTAAGTCAAATAATCAATTTTATACGTACATTTCGACAGGGATTATCATGATGATTCTCTTTCACGTTTTTGAGAATATTGGTGCCGCCGTTGGTGTCGTACCGTTAACAGGGATTCCTTTGCCATTTATTTCGCAAGGTGGTTCAGCGCTCATGTCAAATATCATTGGTCTTGCGCTGATTTTGTCTATGAAGTATAATCAGCTTCCGGCATTTATGGATAAGCGAGAAATGCTAGAACAAGGAAAAAATCGTCTGGAAGCAAAGAAAACTAAGCGTGCACAAAGAAGATAATTCTTGCTGTTATCTATCTCAGTAGTGCCACCTCTAAGGCGGCGAGATAAGTGGCACTATCTCTGTAGCTTTGCTGTAAAGAACACAAACGGTTGTCTTTCGGATAGTAGCTCACCGCTGAGATAAAAGTTTATAATATCTAACGGGAAAAATGACCTCTATAAAGGCCATTTTTTGCTGCTATGAAAAATTTTCATTTTTCGGTGCAAGATTTTTACAATAGCGGCACAATGTGGTATAATGAAAACGAAATCATTTAATTTAAATTTAAACAATAAGAGGTGTTTTTATGAAATTTGCAGTAAGATATGCTTCCCGTGGTGGAAATACGCGCGCTGTGGCAGATGTCATCGCGAATAAAGTTGGTGTGCAGGCACGTCGGGTTTCTGAACCACTTGAAGAAGATGTTGAAGTACTTTTCCTTGGCGGTGGTGTTTGGTTTGCCGATGTGACGAAAGATATGAAAGAATTTTTGGCAACTCTTGACAAAAATAAAGTCCAACAAGTTGTTGTTTTCTCAACGGCATCAGATTTGGATGCTGCCACAAAAAAAATCGTAAAGGCTGTTGCTGCTAAAGGAATCAAGGTCAACGATAACACATTGACTGTCAAACTCTTTTTCCAAGGGTTCTCACTTTTTGCTCAAGCAGGTGGTGATTTGAAGGCAGAACAAATTCAAAGAGTCGAGACCTTTGCAGACAAAGTTTTAGCAGGTCTGAATTAAGGGAAACAGAAAACTTGCTTAGCATGAGTTTTAACCTAGCAAGTGTAAAGCTTGCCGTTCTCGTTATGTCGCAAGGTAAAGTGGTTAAGCAGCGGGAAGAACAGCATCAAGCGATGTTTTCGTTTTAATATCTGTGAGGAAAAATTTTAACAGATAAAGTAGTTATTTCAACACACGTTGCTGAGAAAAAGCCAAAGTTCGCTTTGGCTTTTTTGTTTCGAAAATGGTTCAGTAAAATCGTAATAAATTCTTGTATTCATGTTAACAAAGTGCTAGAATAATCTTGTGATATAATTCACGACTAAATAAATCGTTAGGTTTGTCTGCTTTATCTTGCAACAGTCAAACTCATTACCTAGAAGGAGACAGATATATGTCTAAAGTAGCAATCGTTACAGGTTCAGGTCAAGGAATTGGCTTCGCTATCGCCACTCGTCTTTACAATGACGGCTTCAAAGTCGGGATTGTCGATTACAATGAAGAAACTGCTCAAGCGGCTGCCAAAAAGCTTGGCGAAAATGCTTTTGCTGTTAAGGCAGACGTTTCAGACCGTGAACAAGTGATTGCGGCAGTTGATGCTGTTGTTGCTAAATTCGGTGATTTGAATGTTATGGTTAATAATGCAGGAATTGCGCCAACAACGCCAATCGAAACGATTACACCAGAACTTTTCCACAAGGTTTATAATATCAATGTTGGCGGTGTTTTGTGGGGAACTCAGACTGCAACCGCAGTTTTCCGCAAGCTTGGTCACGGTGGTAAGATTATTAATGCTACTTCGCAAGCGGGTGTTGTTGGGAATCCAAATCTTATGCTTTATTCTTCATCAAAATTTGCTGTTCGCGGAATGACGCAAATTGCCGCACGTGATTTGGCTGAAGAAGGAATTACAGTTAACGCTTATGCTCCTGGTATTGTTAAAACACCAATGATGTATGATATTGCGCATCAGGTAGGTAAAAATGCAGGCAAAGATGATGAATGGGGCATGCAAACTTTTGCCAAAGATATCGCGATGAAACGTTTGTCAGAGCCTGAAGATGTAGCCAACGTGGTTGGTTTCCTTGCTAGCGCAGATTCCAATTATATCACTGGTCAGACTATTATTGTTGACGGTGGTATGCAATTCCATTGAGATAATCATTTAGTGGGAGACTTGCCAAATTGAAGTGATTATGAGAATATAGCAAGTAAAATTGGAGACCGCATGGTCATTGATTTTCGAAAATGAAAAAGAGAGATTGTCAGTTTTCTTGACAACTCTTTTTTCATTTGATAAAATTAAAACATATTAGTTTTGCTTAAAAATTTTCGAAAGTGAAACAGTATTAAAATTAAAAAGGTGGTAAGGTCTATTGAAAATCTAAGTCTTGAATGGTTGGGAAAATACAAATGAAGCGATGAGTTTCAGGTATTTTTGCGCATTCACGACTTAAGTTGAAAATAGACTTTTTATAGGTAAAAAGCTCTTTTTTCGCGTTGGTCGTGAGAAAGGAGCTTTTTTGCTCAAAAAATGGAGAAAAAATGAATATCAAACAAAAAGAAATGCAAGCTCGACTTGAGCAAATTAAGAACAAGAAAAATAATTTTCCAGCACAAAATGGTGGAGCAGCTTCTGCGATAAAAGCGACAAAACAAAGTCAAAAAACAAATCAAGTTGTAAATCGCGGAAGAAGTGGCTCAAATTAAGACTGGAAAATCTCTTATTTTGAAGGAGGATTTTATGTCGAATATTGAAGTTAAAAATTTATCATTCGCTTATGGTGCAGAAACAATTTTTGATGATGCACAGATTAATATTGATACCCACTGGAAGCTAGGTCTTGTGGGTCGAAACGGACGTGGTAAAACGACTTTGCTGCGGATTTTACAAGGGAAAATTCCTGCCGAATTTTCTGTCAAAACGAATAAAAATTTTGTTTATTTCCCGCAAGATTTGACAGGAGTGTCAAATCAGACGTTCGAGCTTTTGCAAGCATTAGTAGAAGTTGAGCAATGGGAATTAGAACGTGAATTGACCATGTTAAAAGTGGATTTAGATGTGCTTTGGAGACCGTTCAACTCGCTTTCTGGTGGGGAGCAGACGAAATGTTTGTTGGCAGTTTTATTTTTGGATAAGGAGAATTTCCCACTGATTGATGAACCGACAAACCATCTGGATTTGGCAAGTCGTGCGCTTGTTGCAAATTATCTGCAGAAGAAAACAGGTTTTATCTTGGTTTCGCATGACCGTGCGTTTTTAGACATTGTTTGTGACCATATTTTAGCGATTGAGCGCCGTCAAATTGTGCTTTATCAGGGAAATTTTACAACTTATGAGATGGAAAAAAAGCGGCGTGACGAATTTGAATTAGCCGAAGATAACCGCTTGCGAAAGGATATCTTGCGGCTCAAACAAACGGCACGAGAAAAGGAAGCATGGTCACGGAATTTAGAAGCAACGAAATCTCGGGGGAAACGAGGTTTTGATAGTGAAACAAAGGGTGTAGATAAAGGATTTATTGGACACAAGGCAGCCAGTATGATGCAAAAGTCCAAAAATTTGGAACACCGTATGGATAAAGAAATTTCGGATAAAGAGAATTTGCTTCACAATCTCGAAAAAATAGGTGATTTAGCAATGAATTTCATACCGACCCACCATAAAAATTTGTTACGAGTTGAGCGGTTTAGTTTGGGATTCAATGATGAAAAATTGTTTGAACCGGTCAGTTTTGAACTAAATAGAGGTGATATTTTGGCATTGACTGGAGAAAATGGAACAGGAAAATCTAGTTTTATTCGTTATCTGCA
Organism: Bacillota bacterium; assembly: GCA_021781855.1. Classification (GTDB taxonomy): domain Bacteria; phylum Bacillota; class Bacilli; order Lactobacillales; family Streptococcaceae; genus Lactococcus. The sequence goes on from JAJXWC010000082.1 coordinate 6,568, forward strand.
GGAAAAATTTACTGGCAATTCGTCTGGCAAAATTGAATTAGCACATGGTCTATCAATTTCTTATGTGGAACAACTTTTTGAGCACAAAGGGAATTTACGGGATTTTGCAAAGAAAAATCATCTGGATTTAGAACTTTTTTTATCTAACTTGAAAAAGTTAGGTCTGGAGCGAAGCGCATTTTCTCAGAATATTGAAAATTTAAGTCAAGGTCAGCAAAAGAAAGTCGAACTAGCAAGGGCACTTTCTCAGCCAGCTCAGCTCTATATTTGGGATGAACCACTAAATTATCTTGATGTTTTCAATCATGAGCAAATTTCGAAACTTTTATGTTCGGTCAAACCGACAATGCTGTTGGTTGAACATGATTCGCGGTTCATTGAAGAAGTTGCGGATAAAATTGTGAATCTACAGAAAAAAAGTTGAAAAAATCGTGCTATAATAAATATATGACAAGGCAACATCAGATTTTTAAAGGAACAATGCTGGCAGTTTTAGCCGGCATTTTATGGGGAATTTCAGGCGTTTTCGGACAGCTTTTCTTTCGTTACTATCAAGGAGATGCTTTATGGATTACATCGTTTCGCTTGATTGTGGCAGGCTTAATTTTGCTTGGAATGTCTTATTTTAAGGCACCAAAGCAATTTTTGGATTTAGTAAAAGTTGGACGAAATTGGCCTGTTTTATTGTTTTATACTTTTGGCGGTGTTTTTTCAGTACAGTTTTTTTATTATTCGACAATACAGTTTTCTAATTCGGCAACAGCAACGATTTTACAATATACTTCGCCTGTTTTCATCATGCTTTATATGGCGATTTTTAACAGAAAACTTCCAAAACTGCGCTCGATTTTACTTGTGCTTGCCGCCATGCTTGGTGTTTTTCTCTTAATCACTAATGGCGATTTTAGTCATTTGCTCATTCGTCCTTTGGCGCTTGTGACAGGCTTTATTACAGCATTTGCGGTAGTGATTTATTCACTTGCACCACGCCGCTTGCTTCATCAGTACGGAGCATTAAACGTTGCTGGCTGGGGAATGTTGCTGGCAGGAATTGGAAGTAATCTAATTTATCCTTTTTGGCGGATTGATTTTCGAATTGATGGTTTGTCAATTTTTTATGTGTTGGTTATTGCTGTGTTTGGAACAGCGATTGCTTTTTTGCTTTGGCTGCAAGCAATTCAGTACATATCGCCTTTGGTTGTCAATATTGCAACAGCGACAGAACCATTGACAGCAGTGCTTCTGAGTGTTTTGCTTTTTGGGATGAAATTGACCTTTTTATCCATTTTTGCGATGATTTTGGTCGTGATTTCGGTTATTTTTCTTTCACGAAATGAAGAAAGCTAATGAAGCAGAGACTGAATTCGAAGCTTGCCATTCCGCCTAGTTGCTTCCGTAGCGTAACGAGGTGAGCGTAGTAGCAAAGCTGTGGAAATAGTGCTGCTTATCCGATGATATTAGCAGTACTGCCGAGATGAAAGCTGTGGTATAATATGAGCATGGACTATGAAAACTACATTTGGGACTTGGGCGGCACGCTTTTAGATAATTATGAAAGTTCAAGCCATGCTTTTGCAGCAGCACTGTGGGGAATGGCAGCACGAGTTGTTTTACACGATGAAATTTATGCAGCGCTGAAAGTTTCAACTGCTTTTGCCGTGGATAAATTTGCTAGTGATATTCCCAATTTTTTAGCAAAATATAAATCTTTAGAGGCGGTTACCTTGCAAAAACCTATTCTTTTTGATGGGGCTGTTGAGGTTTTGACGAGTTTGTCAAGGGCGGGCAAACGAAATTTTATGATTTCTCATCGGGATAAGCAGGTCTTGACCATTTTATCAGATGCGAAGATAGCCTCATTTTTTACAGAAGTTGTCACATCAGATAACGGATTTCCCCGAAAGCCCTCCCCAGATTCAATTTTATATTTGCTTGAAAAATATGCTTTGGATGCTAAAAAAACAGTTATGATTGGTGACAGAGCGATTGATATTCAGGCTGGAAATGCAGCGGGCGTTACCAGCATTTTCTTTGATAGTCAGAAAACTTTATCAGAAGCTACACAAAATATCAGATATTTACAAGAACTGTTAGGTTGACTTGTTTTTCAGCTCGAATTTCTAGCTTAGCAGGTGCCTATTTATCTCAGCAGTGCGTGCTAATCTGGCGGGATAAGCAGCATTATCTCCGCAGCTTTGCTGCTACGAAAGACGAGAGCTTCACTCTCTCTATCTGCAACCTTAACCGCACTACGAAAGACGAGAGCTTCACTCTCTATCTGCAACCTCAACAGTACACTGTACTGTTGAGCTGTTGAGCTGTTAAGCTGTCCATCCTCGCTACACTGCTAAAGCAGCTAGTCGGAATGGTAATCTTCGAATTTCGCTTGACTAAATAAGTCTCTGCCTCATTGGTATGCACTACCGAAATAAAAAGGCTGCATGAGTGGCTGAAAGACAAGTTTGCTTGTCGTCAGCTACTTGTTGAGCCGTAAAAGGAATTATTAAATTTGAACTCATTTCTCATCGCAAATAGCAAGGCAAAAGGACCAGGTTTTGGCATGTTTAGTCCGACACACTTTGCAGCTCTAGCTGTCCTTGCGCTCATCAGTTTTTTTATTATTCGATATTATCTGAAAGCAAGCGAAAAAAAGCGAAATCGTATACGCATAATCGTTGCAACACTCATTTTTTGCCTTGAAATTGGCAAAGATACTGCGCTTTTACTCACAGGGCAGTTTACCTATGGGGATTGGCCTTTTCAGCTTTGTGGTATTGGTATTTTTATCGTTGCCTATGATGCTTGGCGACGCGATAAAACAAGTCGTGAACTACTTTATAGTTTGACCT
>JAJXWC010000083.1 GCA_021781855.1 Bacillota bacterium
AGCCGTCGGCATTGCAAGAAACTGATGGTCGGGGATTTCCACGGTATTGCCCCGCTGGGCGTTCATGGGTGCCGCTCCGCGGTAAAGCTTTCTTTTATGAAATTCAATTTGACGAGTTCAGTAGCGTATTAACCGCTAATCAAATCGCGTTTGCGATAGCCGACAAATCCAATCACTGTCAAAATCAGCGCAATCATTAGGATAATCATTAGATTAGTCCAATTTGGCGTATTAGGGAGAACAGTCGCGGATGCTGTTTTCATAAGATTATGGAAGATATTCAGATTCATCGCCCATTTTGGGAAAGACAGGATATTGCCGATGATGCCCATGAAAAAGGCGAAGCCGATATAAACCCAGACCAGCGCTGAAGCACGAGGCGCAAAGGCCATCAAAAGGCTGAGAAGACTAAGGACGAAGAAAATCCCAAAGCTCCACGCCAGACCGCCGCCGAAAATCGTACCTGCAGAAAGCGCATTTTTATTGCCTGTCTGCGAAAGATAAACGCCGAGCACACCAGCAAACTGAGCAAGAGCACCTAGCACCCAAGCAATAATCGTATAGTTCAAGAAAACTTTCAAGCGTGAAATCGGTAGTGCGTAAAGCTGCTCTTGACGATTTTTTCGTTCTTCAGAGACCATTCGAGACAGCGAAGTAATTGCAAAACAGGTCGCAATGACCGCAATCACCATGTAAACTGTACCTAAAAACTGTTGTGCCATCAAGTTCGAATTGGCATCTGCCGTGATTTGTAACTCTTTTTGTAACAGATTATTTGATGAAGACGAAGCACCTCCGATGAGTGAGCCAATCTTGTTAATCATCGAGCCGTAAGTGACACCAAGCACAAATAGTCCGATAATCCAGCCAATCGCTGCTGTACGTTGCATCCGAAGCGTCAGCCCTGTGAAATTCATCAACAGTTTGCCAGCATGGGCTTTGCCGCGTGCTTCTGGCACATAACCTGCCGCAACATCCCGATGAATTTCGAGCTGATAAGCAACAATCAGCAGAATAGCCGCTAAAATCAGCGTATAAAGAATTGGAAGCCAATTATTATTCACATAAACCTGAGTCAGATAGCTCCAAGAAAGCGGATTGAACCAGCTCAGCTTGATATTAGAAATATCCGTTCCCATACGCAAAACGTAGAGAACAAAGAACAGACCAATAGACATTCCTTTTGCAGTACCCGCCTCTGGGAAAATCTGGGCAAAGAGAAGCGCAACCATGCCCCAAAGGAAAGACTGACCTGTGATTGACGCCGCAAAGAGCAGATTTACCGCAAAATTTGTCATCCCAACCGCCCCTTGTGCCTGAATCGAGCCTGCAAGTGCAACGGTCATGATGAGTTGAAGCAAGAAAACCTCAATGACAACGGCTGTCGTATTAGACAATTTTCCGATTTGGAAAGAGCGAAGCAACTCGGCTATCCCCTCATCTTCGTCTTTTCGCGTCCGATTGACGACATAGACGATGGTTACGATAGCAAAGACCATCACGGTAATCAACGGCATCAAGCCGCCAAATGCCGCCGCTCCTGTGAATTGCTCAGGGCTTTTCACAGCGGTCGGTCCAAAAAGACTGACAAGCGCAGGTCCACTAAAGAGTGTGTACATAGAAGTCCGATTTTCCGGTGTAATTGCAAGCTCTAATTTTCCGACACCGCTTGCTGCTTAAGCCAGCAAGCCCAGCAGCCAAAAAAGATATTTGAGCCAGTCACGCTTGAAAAGTGAACGAAGCATCATTCCTGTATTGTTAAATGGTTTATTCATTTTTACCACACTTTCTTATCCACGTCCTTGTGCGTAATGGTGCATAAAGAGTTCTTCAAGCGTCTGCGGATTACTGTCAATCTTAATCACGTGATACTTCGTCAGCTCTGACAGCACGTCCTGAATCTTGTCAGAGTCTGCTTGGAAAATCGCTTTGTTACCATCAATTTTCAAGTCATGAACAGCGTCAAGCCGTTCAAGAGAAGTGACAGGTTCAACTGTTTCAACTTTGAATTCATAACGAGTCAAATGACGCATTTCTTCAAGGCTGCCATATTCAACAATTTCACCGCTCGCAATAATCGCAATTTTGTCGCAAAGGCGCTCAACTTCAGAAAGAATATGACTTGAAAGAAGAATCGCTTTTCCTTCTGATTTGATACGTGCCACTTCTTCCTGAAAAACAGCTTCCATAAGGGGGTCAAGTCCACTCGTTGGTTCATCAAAAATATAAAGTTCGGCATTGCTTGCCAATGCTGCAATCAGCGCAACTTTCTGCCGATTTCCTTTTGAGTAAGAACGCGCTTTTTTCTTCGGGTCAAACTCAAATTTCTTAATCAATTCATCACGTCTAGCCGCATCGAAGCTACCGTGCATATGCAAAAACATGTCAATAATTTCGCCGCCAGAAAGATTAGGCCAAAGATAGACATCACCTGGCACATAAGCGATATTTTTATGAATCTCGATGCTGTCTGTCCAGACATCTTTGCCGAAAATCTTTGCCGTCCCCCCCGTTGCCTTGATAATACCAAGCAGAGCGCGGACTGTGGTTGACTTTCCTGCACCATTTGGTCCGACATAGCCGAGCACTTCGCCAGCGTTGACATCAAAAGTGACATCTTTGAGCGCTTGGAATTTTCCAAAGTTTTTTTGAAGTCCTTTTACTTCGACTACTTTTGCCATAATTTTATCCTCCATAGGAATAATTTCAGTGTTCATAAAGTTAATTTGAACTATATTAAACTTTATAGTTCATATTGTACTCTTTTTCTTGAAATAGTTCAAGAAAAAAGCTATAATTTTTATAGAGAAAGTAAAAGAAATGGGTAAAGTCATGAATCAAACTGAAAAAAAGAAAAAAGCCATCTTAGAAACGACTTTTGCACTACTCAATGAAAAAGAAATCAAGGATATTACGATTGAAGAAATCGCTGAGAAAGCTGAGGTTTCTAAGGTCACGCTCTTTAAATATTATTTAAACAAAAATCACTTAATGAAGCTCGTGATATTCAGAGCTTTTGAGCATATGGCTGAGGAGATTGAGCAAATTTTGGACGGCAATCTGGATTTTGAAGCCACTTATCATGCGATTACACAGATGAAGTTGGCACAAATTGAACAATATTCACCAATCTTTACGGAAAATTTGATGAGCGAATACACGAATGACCCCGAATTTTTCGATTCGGACACCATTAACCTCCAATCTGAGATTTACAAAAAACTCTTTGAAAAAGGCAAGAAAGAAGGCAAAATCTCATCTGGATTTTCCGAAGAAGATTTTCTCTTTATCATCCACATTTTCGCAGAAGGTATGAAAGGCTTCACGGCAGATACCCTTTTTGCCAAAACTGATGTACTGACTAAGTTTTTTGTGAACGGTTTGCGGTAAAAGCGGAAATTCCGCTTTTTTTATCTCAAGAGTATCTGCTAAGACTCTGCCAAATAAGTTTCTGTTTCATTTTTAACAATCCTTAAGGAGAGGGAATTCAAAAATTGTACGATATGAAAGGATAAGAAAATGAGCCTTTATTCAGGCTCGTTTCAGACTGCAGATTGTGCTATCTGCTTCATTTTTCTCCGATTTTCAGCTCATTTGCCGCCTCAACAATTTTCCTTAAGCGATGATTGACGCCTGATTTGCCAAGAGGTGGCTCCATGAGCTCACCGAGTTCTTTGATGGTGGCTTCTGGATTTTCCTGACGAAGTTTAGCGATTTCTAAAAGTTGTGGCGGGAGTTGTTCTAGCGCTTTTTTTTCATTGAGAAAGCGAATCGCGTTAATCGTTTCTTGGCTAGCAGCGACAGCTTTGGCAATATTGGCATTTTCAAAATTTGACTGACGATTGGCAAGACCACGCATTTCACGAATCATCTTAGCATCTTCAAATTTGAGGCGAGCCTGCATGGCACCAATGAGCGTCAGAAAGTCCATGATTTCCTCGGCTTTGGATAAATACAAAATCCAACGATTTTTACGCTCAATTATCCGCGCATTCAGCTCAAAGCTTTTGAAAATATCCCGCAAATCTTCAGCGTGCTCTTGATAAACATTGGCAATCGAGAGCTGATACTCTCCTTTTTCAGGATTGTGCAGCGTACCTGCTGACAAAAAGGCACCACGCAAATAATCTCGATTCATCAATTCATCGTTTTTGACAAATTCAGGAACACCATTATCGAGCAAAAGCGAATCCGCAAGGCTCAGCTCGTCCAACAGTTCGCCTGCTCCCTCGTCAATGAAAACCGTATAGACCCGATTTTTTGAGAGGGTCGTTTTTTGATGAACACGAATTTCTGCACGAATTTCGTAGAGTTCAAGCAACATCTTGTAAATATACTTTGCCGTACCCGCATTTTCAGTTGCAATCGAAAGGGTCAGTCCACCAAAAATGTTAATTGAACCATTCATTCTGACAAGGGCGAGTAACGTGCCTGTTGTCGCAAAATTTTGAGTGAGTTCTTTTTTGACATCACTGGTAAAACTCATTGCGTACCTTCCTTTGCTTTTTTTTGTAAAATATTTCGAGGAATTGTTTTCAACCGCAGAGCGGCGCCACAGGGCGTTAGCGCTTCAGCGCTTAAGCTTCTTGGATAGGGTGACCTTACACCGAAGGTGTGAGGTTGTACCCTAACCATGACCGCCCGAAAGGCACAACCCAGCGGGGCACACCTCGGAAAATTTCAAGTAGTGAGATTACAAGCGGATTTGCCGCTTGCTACTCGACTTGCGACTTTAGTCGCTTAGCGAGAGTGGACAGCGTAGTGCGAAGCGCGGAGATAGACCTAGCACGAGAAAGTTCGCCGAGCACTGCCATAGGGCGTTAGCGCTTCAGCGCTTAGGCTTCTTGGACAGGGTGACCTGACATCAAAGATGTCAGGTTGTACCCTCACTACTGGAAATATTTCCATAAAAAAATTAGAAATTCACTTCCTGCTGCTGCGAAATAGCAATGATTTCGCGGGCAACGGCTTCTCCGTCATGAAAAGCACCGCCGTCTCGCAGATGGAGAAAATTATTGGAGACAATATTGACACCTTCGTTTTTGAGTGCTTCAAAATCATGCTCTACTTGCACCAAATATTCGTCAAATTTATTGGTGTTCATATAAGCTTCGGGTACTTCTTCGATATTAACCAAAACAGTGTCAATCGCACGCGTCCCGATATGCTCATGCAACACACGAACATGGTCGGCATCCGTAAAATGTTCCGTTTCGCCGCGTTGAGTCATGATGTTACAGACATAGATGATTTTCGCCTGTGTGTTGAGAAGTGCTTCGCAAATCTCAGGAATGACAATATTAGGCAAGATTGACGTGAAAAGCGAGCCTGGTCCCAGCACAATCGTATCAGCTTCCATAATGGATTTGACAACATTTCGCGAAGCAATCGGCGCTTCTCCTGTCTCCGTCTCGGTCAAATAGACATGGTCAATCAAGCCTTTATAGCCTGCAATGTGGCTCTCGCCCACGACTTCATGACCGTCTTTGAACACGGCGTGCAAGGTCAGCGCAGTATCTGATGACGGATAAATCCTACCATCAACATGGAAAAATTGTGCCAGCGTCTGAATCGCCTTATAAGTCGAGCCTTGCATCTCGCTGATTGCCGCAATAATCAGATTGCCTAGCGGATGCCCCGCCAACTCGCCATCATGCTGGTCAAAACGATACTGCAAGATGTCCGCATAAAATTTTGGCATATCAGACATGGCAATCAGCACATTACGCAAATCTCCGGGCGGTGCAATATTGACTGCCGAGCGAATCCTTCCTGATGACCCGCCATCATCTGCGACTGTCACAATCGCCGTCAAATCAACATTTTCGCGGCGAAGTGCGTTGAGTACGACTGGAATGCCTGTCCCTCCGCCGATTACTACGATTTTTGGTTTACTCATGAGCGGTTTACCGTCTCTTTCCTGCGGTCTTTATCCCTGTGGCTGGTGTTCAAATGCCATTCGTCTTTCAAAGCTTTGGAGACACGTTCTGCAAATGCTACCGAGCGATGTTGCCCGCCTGTACAACCAAATGCAATCGTCAGCACAGATTTTCCTTCCTTTTGATAAGCAGGCAAAATCGGGACAAGCAACTTCATCAGATTTTGGTAAAATTCTTCGGACTGAGGATGATTCATCACATAATTATAAACGGCTTCATCTTGTCCATTCTTATCACGAAGCTCAGAAATATAATGCGGATTCGGCAGAAAACGCACATCAAATACGAGGTCGGCATCAAGCGGTAAGCCGTATTTAAAGCCAAAAGAGAGGACTTCAATGCGAAAAGTAGAACTACTGCTTGTCGAGAATTTCTGCAAAATTTCTGCCCGAAGATTTCGTGGCGTGAGTTCGCTCGTATCAATCACAAGCTCTGCCAAATTTTTCAAATCGGCGAGAATTTCCCGTTCTTTCACAATCCCGTCCATTGTACGGCCATCAATCGCAAGCGGATGACTGCGGCGCGTTTCCTTGTAACGTGAAACGAGTTCCGCATCATTTGCGTCAAGAAAAAGCAGTTTAAAATTCACATTGGTATAGTCTGTCAGCTCAGTTACAATACCGCGCAAATGGTCAAAAAAAGCTCTGGAGCGCATATCAACGACCATTGCAACCTTATCAATTTTATTATCAGGTGTATTGAGCAGCTCGACAAATTTTTCAATGAGGAGAGGCGGCATATTATCAACCGTGAAGTATCCCATATCCTCAAACGACTGAATGGCAACAGTTTTGCCTGCGCCAGACATCCCCGTGATAATGACGATATTGAGTTTATTTTCCATATTTTTTCCGTTCAACTTTCTTTATATTTTTGAGTGTGTTCTTTCTTGCTTTCTTGTGGAAACATTTCCAGTAGTGAGTGCTCGCGGAACTTCCTTCGGCGAACTCTAGTGCCCTGCTTGTCTTCCTGCGGAAGCCTTCACGATGCACAAGATTTCGCTGTCAGGTGATTTCCGCTGCGCGGATTGCACACCGCTGAAGCGGCGGCAATCTCACTACGGGAAATTTTCCACGGATAGCCCCGCTGGGGTGAGCCCTCTGGGCGGTCATGGTTAGGGTACAACCTCACACCTTCGTGTAAGGTCACCCTGTCCAAGAAGCCTATCTCGCTTCGCTCCGCTGTCCATTCGCTCTAAGCGACTGAAGTCGCAAGGCGAATTGGCAAGCGCTGAAGCGCTAACGCCCTATGGCGCCGCTCCGCGGTTGAAAGCATGCTTTAGGATACCCTCATCTTTTTTAGCTCAGTATTTATCCAAAAATCTCAGACCTTTAGGAAAATAATTTTTGACGACGCCATTGACTGCTTTAGCAAAGCCTAGGCCGTTGCCGTTTATGGTAAGCTGCAGCCAGCCATTTTTGACCGCGTCATCCACGGTCAAAGTTTCTCCTGCGACATATTTTTTGAACTGTGCGTCATTTATTTCGAGGCTCTGGGCGACTTCTGTTGCTTTCAAAGCAAGTCCGAGTGCAAATGATGGCTCGAACCGATTTTTCTTGAAAACACCGAGATGCAAACCATTGCGAGCAATTTTTAATTTTGACAAATCAGGCAAACCCGCTGGCAGCAAGTACAAATTATCGCCGAAAACTTGAAAAATTCCATTTGACAGGTCGCACAAAAGCGCATTTTCAGCAAATTCTTCCCAAAGCATCTGTTGAGTTTTGGTCAAATTTGTTTTTCCTGATTTTATCTTTCGCTCGGAAACGCTCGAAGCTGTATTTACAAATTTTGCCACAAATTGCCCTTCACCGCGAAATTGATGCGGATAACAACGTATCACTTCGGGCAAATCAATGCCAGCCGCTAAACCGTTTTGCTTGGGAATATTGACCAAGCGTAAATCAGGATAGTTTTCGAGCAGCCAGCGGACATTCGCTTCATTTTCTTCAGGCGACCAAGTGCAAGTCGAGTAAATCAATTCGCCATTTGCACCCAGCATCTTGAGTGCCTCAGTGAGAATTTCTCGCTGTAAAATCGCACACTGTTCAGGATAATCTGCGCTCCAATATTGCATCGCATCAGGGTCTTTGCGAAACATTCCCTCACCAGAACAAGGCGCATCAATCACAATCAAATCAAAATAATCGGGAAAAATTGTGGCGAGTCGCGCAGGACTTTCATTAAGCACCACCACATTTCGTGCACCAAATCGCTCAATATTTTCAGCTAAAATCTTGCTGCGTTTCGGTGAAATTTCATTTGAAACGAGCAAGCCGTCATTGCCGAGAAAACTCAGCAAATGCGTGGACTTTCCACCGGGCGCTGCGCACAAATCCAGCACTTTCATGTGAGCGGAAGGTGCTGCAACTTCACCGACCACCTGTGCCGCTGGCTCTTGCGAATAAACCAACCCCGTCACGTGTTCTGCCGATTTTCCAGAAACCTTACCATAATAGCCAAAATGACTGCCTGAAATTCGTTCAAAACCTGTTATTGTCCCTGTTTTCAGAGGATTGATGCGAAAACCGCTCACCGCTGGCTCATCGAAACTTTTGACAAAATCGCCAAATTCATCGCCGAGTAAATTTTGATATTTTTTTAGAAATTCATCTGGTAAATTCATCACAACATCGGCGAAATCAAGCGCGCCAGTCCTTCCTTAAATCGAATAAAATTCGAACGTTCTTCGTAACGTTCAAGCGTCAGACGTTTGCTGACTTGCAAATCTTTAACAAAATTATCCCGCAAATGCTGAGAAAAATCATAATCATACAAGACTACATTTGCCTCAAAACAAAGCTGCAAACTACGATAATCAAAATTCGCTGAACCAACTGACGCATACTCTCCGTCAATAATAATCGTTTTGGCATGCGCAAAGCCATTTTCGTATGTATAAACTTGCGCACCAGCTTTCACCAAATCTGCGGCATAGAAATAAGTTGCCCAATAGACAAGCGGGTGGTCAGGTTTATTTGGAATGAGCATTTTCACTTGAATACCAGACAAAAGTGCCAATTTAAGCGTTTCGTGCAGCGCATCTGACGGAATATAATAAGGAGTTTGAATGATAATTTCCCGTTCTGCGCCAGAAATCATTTTCATGTAAGTTAATTTGATTTGTTCTTTATCCTCATCAGGTCCTGAAGTTACAAATTGTGCCGCAATATGCCCTTTATTTACGCTATCTGGAAAATAAGGCTCGCCCTCTGTAATCTCAAAATGATGCTGTGAATTCCAATCCAAAATGAACCGATGCTGCAACGAATAAACGATGTCCCCCTGCAAACGTAAGTGATTATCTCGCCAATAACCGAATTTTTTAGTTACTGAAGCATATTCATCTCCAACATTAAATCCTCCTGTATAGCCAATCACGCCATCAATAACCACAATTTTGCGGTGCAGCCGATAGTTCGTTCGAGGATTGATGAGCGGCATAATCAGAGGG
>JAJXWC010000084.1 GCA_021781855.1 Bacillota bacterium
TCTAGAATAATCATTTTTTAAATCCATTTTATAGCCAGATTTGCTTTTTGTTTTGATAAGAAAAAACTCCTTTAGCGAACAAAGGAGTTTTGATTATTGCCAAGGCTGGTTGGTAATTTCTGTTTTTCTGATTTTGGAAACCTGTGCGTGACCCGCTACGTAAAATCCCAACGGTCTGGATTTCCACGGTTCTCCACAAGTTACACCGATGCGGGCATGACTCTGAATAGCGATTGGTGTGCGCGCTATCGCCAAAGTTAGCGAAGATTCTGCGAGATTTTCAGCATTAAAGCGCTTGTCAATTCCGCAAATTCGAGTAAATTTTCCTGGACCGTTACCATTATTTGTCGGAAGTTCTAATGCCCGAATAAGGACAGCCTCGGGAACTTCTGCTGCTCGTGTGACAAAATTCAACATTTGGTGACCATAGATTTGATAAACATACCAGTGACCTGCTGCGAGATACATGGCTTCATTTTTGGGCGTTCGTTTAGCTTGATAAGTGTGACAAGCAGCATCTTTTACGCCGAGATAAGCTTCTGTCTCAACGATAATTCCAAGCGTTTTCCCATTCATCAAGAGTTCCATACCGAGTAATTTTTTGGCGACTGAAATGGTGTCAAGCGAACAAAGTGTTTCTAAAGTGTTCATTTTTCAAGATTTAGTGTTTGAAAATGTGAATTTTCTACTGGAAATTCTTGCTCTATTTTACCGATTTCACCAAATTCAACTTTGACATTTTCTGCTGTAAAACGGACAAGATGCGCCCCAAATGATTTATCTGTGCTGAGAAAATGAAGGTGAAAGCCATTGCCATATAAACCGGAAAGATGAGCAGGCGACCAGATTCCAACGATTGTGCCTGTAACATTTTCACGTGTGAAATGAGGTTGCTTTGCAAGAATATCAAGATAAGGTTCGGTATTATGCGCTGGTTTGCTGCTGATTTCTACACTGCTGAAAAACCCAGTAATTTTTATACTGTAGGCACTATTTTTTGTCGGGAAAGCTTCTGACAATTCTGTCAAATGAGTTGAACTAAGCGTTTTACTGTCAAATTGGTGATTAGCTACATGCTTTATAAGCGCAATATAAGGCAATGTTTCATTCGCTGCAATGACACGCACTTTATTTTCCGAGTTTCCGTGATAAGCAACTCCGTCAAGAACAATAACTTCACCGTCTGCTCCGTCGAGTGTTCCAATACCACAATCGCCGTGTTTCAGTGCTTCATCAAGTCGGATAGTGCCGTCATAAAAACCGCCGTAGAGCGTACTATAACTGCCATGTTGGAAGATTTTACTTGTTTTCATAGCTCGATTATAACATTTTGACCACAGTTTGGGAAATGAGTACACTTACTTTTTTAGAGCTTTTGCTTTTCGGAAATTCGGCAGACATATCTCGTAAGCTTTGGCAGAAATTCCATTGAATTTTCTGTTATAATATAAACATGACTATTAAAACTTCATTTGCAAAATTGACTGGGCGCTCAATGCTTTTTGTCTTGGAAAAATTTTTCAAGCGCGGCTCAACTTTGCCGGGAAAAATTGCGTTGAAATTTGACCCTGAGATTTTAGCGGATTTGACAAAAAATTATGAAATCATTGTGATTACTGGTACCAATGGAAAAACGTTGACAACGGCTCTGACAGTGGGAATTTTGGAAAAAGCTTTTGGGCCAGTTGTGACAAATCCCAGCGGTGCCAATATGATAACGGGTATTGTTTCTACTTTTTTAAAAGCTGAGCGTAGCCAAAAAGGAAGTGGTGCGAATAAAGGCTTAAAAAGCAAATCAAGAAAAAAATTCGCCGTCTTGGAAATTGACGAAGCAAGTTTGCCGAAAATTACCCAATTTATCAAGCCTAATTTGTTTGTATTCACAAATATCTTTCGTGACCAAATGGACCGTTACGGTGAGATTTATACGACTTATGATTTTATTGTCAAAGGCGCCGAAAATTCTCCTGCTGCAACAGTTTTGCTCAATGGCGACAGTCCAATTTTTCACTCAAAAAAACTGGTTAATCCTGTGAAATATTATGGTTTTGACCATGAAACCCATGAGCCGACGCGCGCACATTATAATACTGAAGGTGTGCTATGTCCTCAATGTCATCATATTTTAGACTTCAAGATGAACACTTATGCCAATTTGGGCGACTATATCTGTAATAACTGCGGTTTTATGCGTCCTGTACTTGACTATCGTTTGAGCGAATTATCAAAAATTACGAATACATCTTCTGAGTTCATCATTGATGAACAAGCCTATAAAATCAATGTCGGCGGACTTTACAATATCTACAATGCGCTGGCGGCGGTTGCTGTTGCTGAGTATTACAAAGTACCAAAAACAACGATTGCGGCTGGTTTCGAACAATCCAAAGCCGTTTTCGGCCGTCAAGAAACCTTTAAAATTGGCGAAAAATCAGCCACGATTGTCCTCATTAAAAACCCTGTCGGTGCCAATCAAGCACTGGAAATGATGAAGCTAGCGCCTTATCCGTTCTCACTCGTTTCGCTTTTGAATGCCAATTATGCAGATGGCATTGATACGAGTTGGATTTGGGATGCAAATTTTGAATTGCTTTCGGAAATGCCTGTTGAAAGTACAATTACAGGTGGCGTCAGGCATGCGGAAATGGCTCGTCGTCTTCGTGTTGCAGGCTTACCCAATTTGACAGAATCATCAAGTCTCCAAGAAGTTCTAGACCATGTCAAAACCGTGCCATCAGAACACATCTATATCTTGGCCACCTATACGGCGATGCTTGAAATGCGAGAACTATTGGCGCATGAGCATTTGATTTCAGGAGAGATGAAGTGAGTGAAGCTTATGAGCCCTATGAGCAAAAATTTAGCTCAAAAGAGATGAAACATTTAGCTATTTTCGCTTTTGGGTTGCCTCTAGGGATTTTAACTTTACTGAGTTATGGCATTTATCTCTATATCAGATTGTGGTTGTCAGCTGAGTCGTTACTTGCTTACATTCCGATATTATTCTTGGGAATTTTCTTTTTGATTTGGCTTATTAGTTGGATAGTCGTGCTTCCTTCCTCTTTTGGATTACTCTTTTCAGCAATTCCTGAACTTTTTAGAATGCACGAGCGGCTTCGCAGTGATAATGGATTAGTTTTTAAAATTGATGAAGCTGGCGTGACTTATTTTGACGAAAAAAATCGTAAAATTTTTAGAAATTGGACTGATATTGAAGATATCGGGAATTATCGTCAAGGAAAAAAACTCGAATGGAAATATCAAATCAAATTTGTAGATGGCACAACTTATACTTTTTCAGGAGGAAAGGACATTTCTACCAAAGCCCTTCAAGCAAAAATTGAAAATTATTGGTACTATTATACAGATAAAATTTGAGTAAATGGAGAAGTGAGAATGAAGCAAATTGATGAATATGAACATCCTGAAAAGAAGCATTTTATCAAGTCTACCTTAGGTTACAATCGCAGCGAAGTTGATTTGTTCCTGCGCAGTCTTGCTGAAAATCCTTTATCAGCTGAACAGATTAAACACAAGAAATTTTCGAGTAGTGCCATGGGCTATGACAAGCAGGATGTGCAGTTTTATCTCGAACAACTTGCTGCGTATCGTTATAACCTCGAACACGCAGATGAAATCGAAGCCCAACGTCTTGAAAATCTCGCAAAAGTTGACCTCGCCAATCCCGAATTCAAAACAGCATTTCGCGGCTATAAAATTTCAGAAATTGACGAATTTCTTTGTCAAGCACATACACCAGAAGAAATCTACGAAGCCAAATTTTCCAAGCAGTTTCACGGTTATAACAGTTATCAGGTTGATTTTTATCTTGACGCTTGGATTCAAAAATTGAAAGGCAATTTATGACTTATACTTCCCTAAAATCTAACCTAAAAAATCCAAAATACAGTCTCCAAGTCGCCCATCTCTACGGCGATTTGATGAACACTTATGGTGATAACGGAAATATTCTCATGCTCAAATACGTCGGAGAAAAATTGGGCGCAGAAATGACTTTTGACATTGTTTCTGTCGGAGACAAATTTGACAATCGTTTTTACGACCTTGTTTTCTGGGGCGGCGGACAAGATTATGAACAAGAAATTATTTCAGAACATTTGACAGAACTGTCAAAACCACTTAAGGCCTATATTGAAGCCGAAAAGCCTATGCTCGCTATTTGTGGCGGCTATCAGATGCTGGGACAATATTATACGGATGCAACAGGGCGCAAAATCAATTGTACAGGTATTCTCGGTCATTACACAGAAAATCCTGGCAACGACCGTATTATCGGTGATGTCGAAATACGTAATGAAGACTTCGGCGAAAGCTACTACGGCTTTGAAAATCACGGTGGTAGGACCTATCTGGCGACTGATGAACAACCACTGGGTAAGGTCATTTACGGTGGCGGAAATAATGGCACAACAGGCGAAGAAGGTTTAATTTATAAAAATACTTTCGGAAGTTATTTCCACGGTCCATTGCTTTCCCGTAATGCCCGCATTGCCTACCGGCTTGTCACCACAGCACTCAAACAAAAATATGGTACAGATTTACAACTCCCCACCTTTGAAGAAATTCTTTCTCAAGAAGAAAATGGTCAAAAAATTGATGACTTAAAACGTAAAGTCTGATAAAGTACGTAGATAACACACACTGCTGAGATAAAAAGCGATTTGACCAGTTTGTCAAATCGCTTTTTTCTAATCCATTGATTTCAAAGCCCCTAGCATATCCACTCGTTTGAGTTTCCAATGTACCATGAAACTTAAAAGAAATGTCGTGGCCAATGTTATCACTGCCGATAGAATTAAATTCGTTGCCGTCAAACCAGGATTGAACATCACATTGTACGTCGGGAGCATCGTAATAATCACACGATGGAAATAAGCCCCCAAGCCTAAGCCCCCAAGAATTCCCAGAAAACTCAGCAAAATTGTCTCTCGATAAATGTACATCGTCACTTCACGGTCATAAAATCCTAACACCTTGATTGTCGAAAGTTCACGAATACGCTCTGAAACATTGATATTTGTCAAATTATAAATAACAACTACCGCCAATAGAATTGCACAAGTAATCAGCACAAACATTACACTGTTAATCCCGTAAAGAAAGGCATTTATTGTGTTTTTCAAATCATTATTCTGTGAAATTGCAATCACGCCTGAATGACTCATAAAATCGGCCGCAACGGATTTGACCGAACTGTCAGATGAATTTTTCAAAGTCAAAAGATTAGCGTTACTGCTAAATTTCTTACCAAATGCTTGCTCATAAGTTGACCGATTCATAAAGGCATAATGTCCCATATACAGCTCAGTAATTCCCGAAACCCGCACTGTTATTGGCTTGTTATCTGCATTTTTCAGCGTCACATTTTCTCCGACTTTTGCGCCAAGCAGATTTGCCAACTTTTCTGACAAAATCACACCATTTTCTGATAAACTTAATTTTTGTCCCGAAATTCGATTTTGTAAGGTAACAAAATCACCAAAATTCTGTTCATTTTCGGGAACAATCAACTGAATCTGTTGCGTATTTTTTGCAGCACCGGCAACCTTTGTCAATAGTTCAAAATGAACTGCTGTATGTGCTTTTATCTGCTCAGATGCCAGTAATTTATCTAAGCCTTTCTGTTGCGACGTTGTCAATTTGTCCGCTTGCACTGCAATCATATCATAATGCAAAATCGTGCCAAACTGCCGCTGTGCTAAACCAGAAATTGAATCCCGAATACCAAATCCCATGACCAAAAGTGCCGTACATCCCGCTACACCTAAAATTGTCATCAACATTCGCTTTTTATACCGAAATAAATTACGTGCCGTAACCTTATAAGTAAAGCTCAATTTACGCCAAATAAAACCGATTCGCTCCAAAAAAATTCGTGAACCAGCTTTAGGTGGCTTTGCCAAAAACAAGCGGGCAGGTACTTCATGCAATTCGCCGCGCACCACCAAATAAGCAGGGAAAACAGTACACAAAATTGCAATCGTAAAGGCCACTAAAGTCCAAGGTAACGAAAAAGTCAACTCTAAACCTGAGAAGGTCGATGATGCCGTATAAGCATTAAATACAACTTGCGGCAATACAAAATGTCCCAAAATCGTACCAACAGCCGCACCAGCACAAGCCGAAACTAAACCATAAATCATGAATTTTCGTCGAATTTGCCGATTAGTATAGCCCAAAGCCTTGAGCAAACCAAGATTACCTCGCTCTTCTTCAACAAATCGTGTCATTGTCGTCAAACTCACCAATGCTGCAATCGCAAATAGCACTACAGGAAAAATATTTGACAAAGTATCAATTCGCGTTGAATTGTCAATAAAAGACTGATAACCAGGATTGGCAGCCGCACGGTCATTCACCGTATAGACAGGCAGCGCAATCGCATTCACTGTTTCTTGTTCCTCTATCAATTTTGCTTGACTGCTTGCAAGTGTGTGTTTTCCTGCGTTAATTTGTTCTTGTGCTGATAATAAGGCATCTGGAATAGGTGAACCTGCCGTTTGCAAAGCTAATTTTTGTTGGTTAAGCTGGTTCTGCTGCGTTTCAAGCTTCTTCTGCTCGGTTGTCAACTGAGCTTTTGCCTCATCAATTTTTGCCTGCGGCTCTTTTTTCAGTTCTGCCAATCGTTTTTCAGGCTGGTTTTCGAGTAAATTCTGCAGCGCCGTCTGATACTCATTTGACAAATTTGTCCGCTGTGAAGAATACAAAGAAAGTCCCTGCATTCTCGTAAATGAAAGCCGTGCAATCATTGATACATCTGAATCAAACGCCGCAGGTACTGTCACCGCATAACCACCAAGCTGTCCTGTACCGATTGTTGTCGGACCAAAACTGTTTTTATCAACAAATTCACTTGATTTCACAAACCCGACAATCTTAAACGTGTGATTCTTTAAAACATAAGCACCATTCGTCTTTTCTTCTGAAAAAGAAACGCTCTCACCAAGCTTATATTTTCCCTCAAACAAATAATCTATTGCAATTTCGTTTGTAGCTGCAGGCATTTTTCCGCTAACCACTTCATAAGTAGATAATTTTTCAGTTGCCGAAAAAAGCCGAATCGCCGTGTCCGAATTTTTAAATAAAACATCTCGGAAATAGCCAAATTCTGCTGTTTTAACTCCAGCAGCGCCAGAAATCAATGTCTGGTCTGACTGAGATAAACCGGCTGTCGAAGTTACCGTCAAATCAGCCAACTGATGTTGCGTGTAAAACCGCTCTGCCGTAGCTCGCATATCAGGTCCTGAAACTTTTAACCCTACAAAAGCAAAAACTCCCAGTACCATCAACGAAAAAATTGACAGAAAACGCCCCATAGAACCTGTAATTGAACGGCGAATATCCTTATTTAAAGCCTTTATTTTCATATATCACCACTCAATTCCCTCAATATCCGCAGGCGTTAAATTTTGGGCTATTTCTTTAACTTTTCCATCATGCATCTGAATGACCTTGTCGGCAATCTGCGCAATCGCTGCATTGTGCGTTACGATAATCACCGTCGTTCCTTGCACGCGCGCCATATCTTGCAGAATTTTTAATACCTGTTTCCCCGTCTGATAATCAAGTGCTCCAGTAGGTTCATCACAAAGCAAAAGCTTCGGATTTTTCGCCACCGCACGCGCAATCGCCACACGCTGCTGTTCACCTCCTGACAACTGTGACGGGAAATTATTCATACGATGCTCTAATCCCACATTGCGCAAAACTTCCGCTGCATCTAAAGCATCGTTAACAATCTCTGAAGCAAGCTCCACATTTTCCAACGCCGTCAAATTATTCACTAAATTGTAAAATTGAAACACAAATCCTACATCATTGCGCCGGTAACCAATCAATGAACGCTCCGAAAAAGCTGCAATATTAGTGCCGTCAATCAAAATCTCGCCTTCATCACACGTATCCATACCACCTAAAATATTAAGGACCGTTGATTTTCCCGCACCAGATGAGCCCAAAATTACTGCTAATTCACCCTTTTCAATGGCAAAACTGACCATATCATTCGCAGAAATAATTTCATCCCCCGTCTTATAACGCTTTGATTCATTAATAATTTCGATAAATGGCATATTTTCACTCCAATCCAATTACTTCCTTTTGTCCAATGGACTTTTCTATAGGGTATCGACATTACTGATTCGGCTACGCAATACGGGAAACCTAGTTCTCTATCTTGTAGCCTTAACAACATCTCGCCACGCTGCTGAATTTCGCCCAACTGCCCTTGGTGCTTGATATTTAAAGCCCATCTCCTCCACCAGACAAATTAACGCCCATTGAATAAGCCTCTGCTTCATTATATCATACAAGAAGCAACAAAAAACACACTTTGAATTTCAAAATGTGTTATCTGTAACTTTTCAAAACAATTCTGTCTTGAAGTGATTACTTCAGTTAACGTTTGTGCTATCCGCGACCTTAAAGTTGTCATTATTCTCACCACGACGCTAAAACAAAAACAACACGCACTTGCTAAATTAAAACATTTTGTTCTATTTCCAAAAATCATCAAAAATTGTAATCGGAAGATGGCGCTTATGCTCAGTTTTATTCCACCAAGTTTCAATTTTTGCTTGTGCTTCCGAACTGATTTGTTTTCCTTCAGTGTAATCGTCAATATTCTCATAGGTCACACCGAGCGCAACTTCATCAGCAAGACCAGGTTTTCCATCTTCAAGGTCAGCAGTTGGAATTTTTTGATAAATGTCTGGATTTGCACCAAGTTCAGCCAGCAACATTTTTCCCTGACGTTTATTTAAACGAAAAATCGGTACAATATCTGCGCCACCATCGCCGAATTTGGTAAAGAAACCTGTGATATTTTCAGCAGCATGGTCTGTGCCGAGCACTGCACCATTATAGCTACCAGCGACTGCGTATTGAGTAATCATCCGCTGTCTCGCCTTAATGTTCCCTTTATTGAAATCAGAAATCGTTAGATTCGCACTTTCGAGCGCTGCAACTTGTCCGTCCACCGCCGCTTTGATATTAACCGTCAAACTAACATCAGGTTGGATAAATTTTAAAGCACGCTGGGCATCTTCCTCATCAGCTTGTACCCCATAAGGCAAGCGAACAGCGACAAATTTATAATCATTAATCCCCGTTTCTTTACGGATTTCCTCTATCGCAAGCTGCGCAAGACGACCGACAAGCGAGCTGTCTTGTCCACCTGAAATCCCCAGAACAAATGATTTTATAAAAGGATACTTTTTCAGGTACATTTTCAAAAAATCAATCGTTTTCCGAATTTCTTCTTTCGGGTCAATAACAGGCTTCACGCCAAGTTCTTTAATAATTTTTTGTTGTAAAGT